>CAYWRV010000116.1:0-6484 GCA_964460865.1 uncultured Smithella sp.
CGGGCGGGAAATCGTCCGCGGTGTGCTCGGATCACTGCTGGGGAAGAAAAGATAATCTGTCGGTGGTGGCTCTCCCGCCAGGTCACAACCGTCCATGTTTCAACGGCGGTGATCGCGATAAACCATATATCCTGGCAAAAGTCTGCCGGCCTTTCGGCTTTTCTTAATCTTCGATGGTGCAGACCGAACTGCATCCGTCCCCGTTAATTGTGTTGCCGTCATCGCACTCCTCTTCAATATCCCGGATGAGCTTTACGGTATCCACTGTGGTATAGCCTGCGGAATCGCCATAGACGATGATTTTGCCGGAAGTGCCGGCGGCAAAGTTAAACGACCCGAGCAATAGCCCCTCACCGGCTTTGGGCGGGCTAATGCTCTGATTCACAACTGTATCGTATTGGCCACCCTGGTAAATGACCCGCACGGGAACATTTTGGGCGTCCTGATACCAGGCTCTTTGCCAGACAAGATAGACGTCATACCGGCCGGCACTCGAAACGGTGGGAGTGAAGGTTGCGTATCTGCCGGGATCCGGGCCCTGGCCGCGGGCGAAGGTGTTTTTAAAGCCGTATTGTGTGCCGGTGTGACGCTGCCAATTTCCTGTGAGAACGCAGCCAGGGTCACTGTCGTCAACCAGGACTTTTATTTTTCTTTCTTCCTTTTTCCCGTTTCCGCAAACGGGCCATTCCATATTTTCATAGCGCACCTGTGCCGGTATTTTATGGCTGGCGCTTGCCGGATCCGGCCCGTACGGCGGCCATGTCAGGCCATGGCTCCACCAGGCCGGCCTGGAGGACAAATAAAGAGAATCGGGAATCGTCCGGATGTTGATTGCCGCGTCCCATACGGTTTGCTTGTTGTAGCTGTCATAGTTTCCGTGCCGTAGCAAAGTATCCCTGGCCCTGGTGTCATATTCTTCCACAACGGCGTGAAACGATGCTTTATAGCCGATATCGTAGATGACCGGCTTTGTCCAGGTATCCGGTGAATCGACGCCCGCCACTTCATAGATGAAGTTCACCCCCGGATATGATCCCAGGATATTTCCCACGACGTTGAAATATCTGGAATAATAGGCAATGTGAATCGCGCGGTTGTCTATGGTGATGTCTTCCTGGTAGCCGCGAAGATTGTTTCTGAAGATGGTGTGATGCGAGGTAGAACCCCAGATAAAATCACTGCCGATCTTGGTGGCGATATTTCCTTCAAACAAATTGAAAACCGGATGCGCGCCGTGATGTGTCATGTCCGTTTTGATACCGTAGGTGTTATTTCCACAGACGGGAAATTCCGCCACGTTGGTGCCGAAATAGTTGTAGGCGACCACATTACCGCCCCCTGCACTGGAAAAGGAAACGGGGCTGGCCAGATTTTCAAATATGTTGTTTTCGATTAGCGAGGCCGTGACATGCCCCTGCAAAGACATGGCATATCCGTGATTGCCCGTATAGCAGCGGACATGATGGAAGTAATTTTCACGAAACTCATTGCGGTATAGTTTGGTCGAATGAAGATGAATCTGGTTCACATGGGCCGTTTCGACATTTTTCATCCAGCAATAGGCGCAGTTTTGATATTCAAAATTTGTGCCGATCTCTGCGTCACGCGAGGTGATGTACAAGTCTTCAACGCCGATATACTGGCCCTCGATGCCGGCTTTCATCACCTGAGGTTGATATTTTGACGCGAAGTTCCATAGCAGCCCCTGTTCAAGAGTAAGTGTGTTGCCGTTTTTGGCGGTCACTTTGATGATATGGCCGATGGTTCGCTTGCCGCCTTCGCAGACGCCTTTACCGGCGCTGCAGTTCTCACCGACCTTCGGTTCATTCCAGGCGCCGCATTTGGTGGTGTGATCCAGAGAGCACCTGGGTGATCCGCACCAGGTGCAGTCTCCGTCTTTTCCCGCTGAAGTGGCGTAATTGGGATCATTTTCCTGGTCGATGATCAGAAAATCGCCGGGTGCAATGGAAGAGGCGTCTGCAACGGTAAGCTCTGTCGAGCCTTTGGAATATCCGCCTGTGACCCTGATATAAGCTCCGTGAGAAGTCCCCCTGCCCACGATGACGGCCCGATAGGTTGTGGCTTTGGAAAAAAGAAGAGTTTTGTCCGGGCCTGCGCCCCGCAGCGTGATGTGGCTTTTACTTAAGGTCAGTGTGGAATTCAACAGATACCTCCCCTCGGGAAGATACACCACCTGATTTGCCGGACAGGCATCTATTGCCGCCTGGATGGCCTGCGCGTCGTCATGCACACCGTCACCATAGGCATTATAGGGGAAGTTCTTCACGTTGGCGCAGATGGTCGTGCGTATCGGTATGCCGCCGGGGATACCCGCCTGTGACCAGTCGACTATCCGTGACGCCGGGATGATTTCATCACCGGTGCCGATCTCCGGTGATTCAGCGTCATAAGGGATTCCGGAGCCTGAATCTCCGCCGCCTCCGCCGCAGGCTGCAAGAATAATAATTGTCATGATGAGAAGGGAATGCCGGAAGATATTGAAAATGGACCTGTCATTTTTCATATCGCTCTCCTTCTTTTGTTTATTTATCTGCCCAAAAAGAGTTGTGTTTCATCGGCGGCACAAAAGCCTCCTTTTTCGTACCATGTACAAAGCTTACAGTCGTGTGTCGCCGGTTACAAAAGTTCAGGAATAATTGCCCGGGATGAAAAAACGCGCAGGCCTTCCTGCACCACTCCACCGGCAACTTTCCACCCGCGTTAATCCTGAAACCAGGGTAAATCGGCTCGTCAGCCGACCACGATGCCGCCGCCACAGCTTAAAATTGATATGAAAATCTTTTTTGTGAGTTAGTTATAAAAGGCAGGCTGCTTAGTGTCAAGAGGATAATCCGCAGCTCTTTGTGGGCCGCCTGAATGATACCGCCAAGACGTGACATAAGGGGAAGGGGGATTTGGTCTTTCGGAACCGACAGAACTATTCAAGAGGCTCGCTGTGGAGTCCCATGATTTCAGCCGGCGAAAGGAAGTAAAATTCGAGGCTGTTTTTCCGGGCTTGATTTTTACACGTCAGTCTGTCGCCGCCGGAATTGACCCTGCGGCGGCAGACTGACCGGGGTTTTCTGCGGCTTATTTTCCGGAGGTCTTCTTTTGTGCCGTTTTTTTGGCAGGTTCCTTTTTTGGCGCCGCCTTTTTTGCTACCTCCTTCTTTGCCGCGGCCGGTTTGGCCTTTGTGGCCGTTGCTTTTTTCTTCGGCGCGGGGGCTGCTTTTTTGGGCGGCTTGGGCCCTTTGTTTTCCATTATCTCGTCGCAGCAAATTATTTCAGCCATTGCATAGCCGCATTCTTCATCCACAATGACTGAAAGACCGCATACTTCACAACTCAGAACGTCTCCGGGCTTTACTTTGGGCATGAGCACTACCTCCTCGTTGTTGATGGGACTCCTGCATCTGCATTTTCAAAATATTTCGGGAGATTTTAAGTCAAAATATTTTATCTTTCAAGCACAGATTTAGATTTTGTGTATCCAAAGCAGCGGTCCGCTGGAACCCCTTATCGGCCGTTTCGGCGGTGCGGCGCTGCGTTCAGGGAAAGGATATCTTGACATTGTCCGCGGGTCTGATATTGTTTTTTCCCGCAGGACAGAGCGCCCGTTCCACCGAACAAAAGAATTTCGCAGCTCGCCTTCGGACGCTTCGTCTTTTGTTCCCAGTATGACGGAAATTCCATCGCAGCATGGCCGGAGCCGGTTTGAAAAATTCATACCGGTTCATTATCCGGCAGGATTACACAAATATGTCCTTTACGAACGAGCATAAATATCGCAGTTGGGTGGAGGTGGACCTGGATAATTTCACCGCCAACCTTCGTGAAATAAAAAGGCTCGCCGGCGGCAAGGCCGACTTCCTGCAGACCGTCAAGGCCGACGCCTACGGGCATGGCGCCATAGAAATATCGCGTGCCGCCCTGCGTGAAGGAGCGCGCATGCTGGGCGTGGCCAACGCCGATGAAGGCATTCAGCTGCGTGTCGGCGGCATCGAAGCCCCGGTGATTATTTTAGGTCCGTCCACAGGGGCAGAGCTTGCCGACATCATTAAATATCACCTCACGCCGTCCGTTTCCGACATGAAGTTTGCCGCCATCCTTGAGGAACAGCTCGCCAAAGCAGGCCGCACTCTGCCTGTACATGTGGAGGTGGACACGGGGATGGGGCGTGGTGGTACAATGCATACCGAAGCTCTAGGCCTGATCCGTCAAATCATGAGCATGCCGCACCTCATCCTGGAGGGACTGTTCAGTCACCTGGCCGCCAGTGAGACGATCAGTGGATACAATGACGAGCAGTGGCGGCTCTTTTCGGAGTTGCTCACCGAGCTCCAGCGTCAGGGGATACATATCCCCATCCGTCACATGGACAACAGCGGCGCGATACTTAACTATCCCGGCCTGGAGCTGGAAATGACCCGGCCCGGCATTATGACCTACGGTATCTATCCTTCGGAAGAGACTAAAAATAAGGCCCTGCTGGCACCGGTCATGTCGTTTAAGACAACCATCGCCCTCATCAAGGACTTTCCCTCCGGCTACGGCATCGGCTATAACCGCACCTATGTTACCACAAAAAAAACGCGCGTGGCGACCATTCCGGTCGGCTACGGGGACGGCTATCCATTTGTCATGTCCAACCGCGGCGAGGCTCTCATCCGGGGCCGGCGTGCTCCGGTAATCGGGCGTGTGTCCATGGATATGTTGACGCTTGATGTCACGCATATACCCCAATGCGAGCCAGGCGACGAAGTGGTGCTCATGGGGCGTCAGCAAGACGAATATATCAGCGCCAATGAAATCGCCTCCCGTGCGGGAACCATCAGCTACGAAATATTGTGTGCGCTGGGGAAACGCGCCCCGCGTGTGTTCCTGCAGAAAGGGGAAATGGACGCGGTGGAGCCGCGGTTGCGCAGAATTTATGTGCCGGGAGAAGAAAAATCGCTGGCGCGGATCGACAACATCATCCGCCACTGTCTGCAGGCACGAACCAGCGAGGAACTGGGTGATGCAATCTACTATGAAATGTTTGAAACCCTGTTTGGAAAAGAAGACCATCAACTGGAGCTGCGCTCCGGCTTCCGTTACGACATCACGATTTCGGCGCTGCCGGAAACGGTGGAGCAAAAACGGCGTGCCGGCGCCTATTTCAGTCTGAAAACCCACGTTGAATACATAAAGACCATCCGCAGTGATGTATTCATGATCGGCTGCGCCTCCGACAGCCGTCAATTGGCCGCGCTGATTGAAGACCAGCGGTGCGAATACCGCTGGATCCTCGGCGGCGGCGATCTGGTCATTGAAAGAGATTTTAACGTGGAGAAAGTGCGTGTCGACGGCGAGGACATCCCCGTTATAGAAACAAAAAAAACCGATCGCGGCTACGAGATCTGGTGCGGCAGCGAAAGCCTGAAGGGCAAACTAAACACTGAGGTCAAATTCGAAATTGAAATACTGACCAAAAAAGCCAAAAGCAACCGGACATTCCCAGTGTATCTGCTGTATCCGACACGGGGGTTGGAGATAAACTTCAACCACGAAAACGCCAATTTAAAAAACGTCCGGGCGGAAAGCTTCTTTGCCGGCCGCCATCCGCTGGCCACGGTGCGGGCAATCAAAGACAAGTCCATAAACATCAAAATGCCGGATGAAGAATGGATTTTTCCGACCAGCGGCGCGATATTCATCTGGGATGTGTGACCATAAAGATGCAGTGCAAACAGATGAAGAAAAAGCCCGCGCCTTCCTCTTCAGTTTGCAGACAGGGCAGGGACATTGCGAAGCTTGATTGCCGAGAGTGCCGATCCATTGTGCGGGGTGAAAAATTATGGATGACAAAAACCAGCGTGAGTCTCTGGGAACCAGACTTGGCTTTATTTTGCTGGCGGCCGGCTGTGCCATAGGGCTCGGGAATGTCTGGCGTTTCCCCTTTATCGCGGGAAAATACGGGGGTGCCGCCTTTGTGCTGATTTACCTCGTTTTTCTCATCATCCTGGGCGCACCGATAATGATCATGGAGCTGGCCATCGGCCGGGCCGCCCGACAGAATATAGGCAAGGCCATGAAGACCCTGGAGCCGGCCGGGACAAAATGGCACATCTACGGCCATATCGCCATCGCGGGAAACTACCTGCTGATGATGTTCTATACAACTGTTACCGGCTGGATTCTCGCGTATGTGTTTTTTACATTGAGAGGCGATTTTGCCGGCCTCACTCCCGACGGAGTCGGCGCTTTTTTCGGTGGCCTGCTTTCCGACCCCGTGAC
This sequence comes from uncultured Smithella sp., assembly GCA_964460865.1. Taxonomy (GTDB): domain Bacteria; phylum Desulfobacterota; class Syntrophia; order Syntrophales; family Smithellaceae; genus UBA8904. Next base: position 6,276 of record CAYWRV010000116.1, read on the forward strand.
CATGCTTGCCTGGATGACGATCACGGTGGTGTTCAGTTTTTTCATAACCGGCATCGGCCTGCGTGAAGGAGTCGAACGGGTCTGCAAGGTCATGATGTCGCTTTTATTTCTGCTGATGCTGGCGCTGGCCGTCAATTCCGTTTTTCTGTCCGGTGCCGGCGCGGGGATAAAATTTTACCTGCTTCCTGATTTTGGCCGCCTGCTGGCCG
>CAYWRV010000117.1:0-6481 GCA_964460865.1 uncultured Smithella sp.
GCGGTCTGCAAAACCGTTATTCTCCGGTTCAAATCCGGATGCCGCCTCCAGCCATAGTCGGGAGCTCTCCTTTTTTTGGGGAGCTCCTTTTGTTTGTCCCGAAACGGTCCAGGATGAGGATACGGGCGGATTGATGATCGGTCCTGCTGTCACGGTCAGATATGCCTGTTGTGGCCGTTATGCTGCATCGTCTGGAGATGATTTGCCGGCCTCGTAAATGCACTGAACGCTCCTTGTGGCCGACTATGCCCGGCAATCATTCACCTTCCAGTCCTTTGATGAAAGCCAGAACATTTTTGCCCAGTACAGCGTGGTTATAACCTCCTTCGAGGATGCCAAAGCAGCCCCCTTTGTTTCGCCGGGCGGCTTCACGGACCAGCTTGCCCATATAGGTGTAGTCTTCCGTTTTGAGCAGACCTCCCCAGTCGTCCTCATGGTTGTCAAAACCAGCCGAAACGGCGATCATGTCCGCATCCGTTTTCTCAAGAGCGTTTGTTACAGTTTTTAGATATTCGTTCCGGTCGGAACCACCCGGATTCAATATTTTGACAAAGCCTTTCGGCTCCAGGATGTTTATATTGCCGTCGCCGACATGCAGGTCAAAATCAAGGATAAATGCTTTTTTGATTTTGTTAATGCGCTTGAGATGCAAAAGGGCTATCGCCATATTATTGAAGTAACAAAATCCCCAGGCAGTGTCGGCGGAAGCATGATGGCCGGGCGGGCGGATCAGCGCAAAGCACGGCTCTGAAAGGCCGATTTGTGCAGCCTTGAGCGCACCCCCGGCGGCAAGCGCTGCAATGTCGTAAATCCCTTCGCGTTTGACCTCGGCAATGTGTCTGGGGGTATGTACCAGGATGATGTCTTCTTCGGATGCCGGTTGCGGTTCGATATAATCCACTTTGCCCGCCAGCGCAAATTCTATGGCTTCGATTCTCCCGGGACTGGATGCCGGGTCAGAGGAGTAAACCTGCTTGTATTCATGGGAATAAACTACTTTCATGACGCCCTCCTTGTAAATTTTATTACAGAAAACCTATGGACGAAAGAGCCTTAAGTGTGTGCGGGGAGACTGCCATGTCATTTAATTCTTCTGGTAAAAACCATCCGGCGTCGGCCGCGTCGTCTCCTGCTTTTGTTTCACCCGCGACATATAAAGCGGCAAAGTCAATCACGACGTAGTGAAGTTCCGTTCTGCCGTTTTGATCTTTTTGTATGAGGTCAAACACATAAATACAATCGCCTACCGCTATGGTCACACCGGTTTCTTCCAGGATCTCACGCGCCGCGCATTCCTTGAGTGTCTCGCCCGGTTTGAGCCTGCCGCTGGGGATCGCCCACAGGCCGCGGCCCGGCTCGCCTGCCCGCTTAACCAGTAAAATCCTGCCTTCATGCACCACGATGGCTCCGACACCCACGCGCGGAATTTCGGGATCGGTAGTGCTGATATTATGCCTCATCTTATTTTGCCTTCCAGGAAAGAGAACCTGCTTGTCAGCCAGGGCAGTTTTTCACCGTTAAACACTTTTTCAACAAGTTTCACCCGCCGGTTTTTGGCGATTAGTAAAATTGTTGATGAACGTGTTCCGTAGTCGGGACTTTTTATAAAGATGGGCGAGAGCACCTTTTCCCATTCCAGCCCCACGCCTGTGTCCGGCAGTCGCTGGTCCGGTGGCACGTGACGGTCGGCAAGCATGGCAAATAACGCCTCTTCGAGCTCTTCTCCTTTGAGGTGGAGCGCCTGACTGAGTTGTTTCTTGCCTCTTTGCACCTTCGGCCAGGGAGTATCGAGCAAATGATTGCTAAGTCCGTAAATACCTGCGGAAAGTTTTTGGATATCTCCTCTGTTACTGTAGCCCCAAAGTTCATCGCGGTCGCCTGCCAGGAGATTGAAACCGTTGAAGAGCATCGCGTCTTTTGATATTTTTTCCAGATACTTCCCGGGCCGTGCCCGACCGGTGAGGTATCTGCTCACGAGTTTTCCACGTGAAGGCGCAACCGGCATCCAGGAAAGGGGTTCGCGGTAATTGGTGATCGCGGCGAATCTTCCCCCGGTGGTTACACCAAGCCAGGTTCCTTTTTCCTTAAGATCCCTGCCCGCCAGTACATGAGGATGATCCTTCCAGAAATCAGCCGCAGCGGTAGGCCTGTCATAAAACTCGTCGCGGTTTGCCGCCAGAATCAGGCGGTATGAAGGATGCATGTTGTAGGCAAATAATATCAGGCACATAGAGGTATTTAATGCTTTACGATAAGCTCCTTTATTTTGTTTATCATTTTTGTCATTACTTCACCCGCCGGCGCGTCGATACGGATGTCGGCTAAATGATCCTGCTCGGTTGGTCCCTTGTTGACGATGATCAGTTTCGCGCCCGCCTGTTTGGCCTGAACCGGCACATAGGCCGCGGGATACACCACAAGCGATGAGCCGATTACCAGCATGACCTCGCACTGATTAGCCTCCATCATGGCACGGGAAAGAACATCCTGCGGCAGGGCCTCGCCGAAGAAAACGACATCCGGCTTGAGAATCCCCATGCAGACTTCGCAGGCGGGGACACTTTCAGAATCGGCAAACTTCTCCCTGACGATGGTTACCGGATAACGTTTTTTGCAATGCAGGCACACCAACATCTGCATGTTGCCGTGCAGCTCACGAATCAGATCGGGGTTGTTACCCGCTTTCTCATGCAGGTTGTCCACGTTTTGCGTGACCAACGAGATGAGTTTCCCCATCTTTTCCAGTTCCACCAGTGCCAGGTGAGCTGCATTGGGATGGGCATCGTCCATCAGCCCTCCGTCACGCATTCCCTGCCATAATTTTTTGCGTGTCTCGTCGGAGCGGAGAAAATTATCGATGGTGAAATCATCCGGGTCATATCTCGTCCAAAGTCCGCCCGGGCCGCGAAAATCCGGAATACCTGATTCGGTACTGATACCCGCTCCCGTGAAGACGACAACTTTGTCTGTCCCGCTGATCAGGTCCGCCGCTTTATTGATATTTTCCAACATAGATATTTTCTCTCCTTTTGCCCGATATTCTTCTTAATGAATACACTAACCTGATGAAAAAACAAAAGGGAAAAACCACCGACATCCCGGCAGGGGGTATTATTCGGTCTAAAAGTATGTTTTCTGTTTGTACAAAAAGAAATTTATTTTAGAGCGTGTGAAATATTTTCTTGACAAGGGGCTTCATCTTGATTATAAAGCGCCAAAAATAATAACAGGTTTATGTAATGAACAGGCATTCACACGCGAACAGAAACTTTTTTGGCTACTGGTTTTATTACTATTACGCGTCGGTCTGCCTGTCGCTGGGGAGGACTTGGTAAGGTATAAATAACCAACACAGCCATGGGGAGACCGGAAACGACGCTGCCCATGGTTAAAAAAGTATGAAAAGGCCATGGCGGCAAAAGCCATGGCCTTTTTTTCTTAAGGGGGTATCCATGATTATTGTGATGAAGAGTCAGGCGACGGAAAAACAGATTGATGATGTCATTAAATGGATTGAATCGGTGGGCTATAAGGCGCATCCGTCCAGAGGTGTGGAGCGCACGATCATCGGGGCGGTGGGGGACCAGCGTGACAAGGGGGTGCTCAAATACGCGGAGTCCCTGCCCGGAGTGGAAAAAACCATGCCGATCCTGAAACCCTATAAACTGGCGAGCCGCGAAACACAGCAGGGCGATACAGTGGTCCGGGTCGGCGAAATTCAAATCGGCGGGCCGGAATTTGTCGTCATGGCCGGCCCATGCGCCATAGAAAGTCAGGAGCAGTTACTGGAGAGCGCCTATGTGGTGAAAAAGGGCGGAGGCGCGATTTTAAGAGGCGGGGCTTTCAAACCGCGGACATCTCCCTACAGCTTTCAGGGGATGGAAGAAGAAGGCCTTAAGGTGCTGCAATATGTAAGCCGGAAAACGGATCTGCCCACAGTAACGGAGGTGGTGAATCCGGCCGATGTGGATCTGGTGGAGTCGTACGCGGACATGCTGCAGATCGGCGCGCGCAATGTACAGAATTTTGCCCTGCTCAAGCGGGTGGGGCAGGCGAAGAAGCCGGTGCTCCTGAAAAGAGGGATGATGACCACGATCGAGGAGCTGCTCATGTCGGCCGAATATATCCTCTCTTCCGGCAATCCCAACGTGATTTTGTGTGAGCGGGGGATACGAACTTTTGAAACCGCCACCCGCAACACACTGGACATCAGCGCCGTACCGGTACTGAAGAGTCTGACCCACCTGCCTGTGGTGGTGGACCCCAGCCATGCGGCGGGCAACTGGAAATACGTCATTCCTCTGTCGCGTGCGGCGGTGGCGGTGGGTGCGGACGGCATTATCGTCGAGGTGCACCCGGAACCGGAAAAAGCGGTCTCCGACGGCGCCCAGTCTTTGAAACCCGCAAAATTCTACCAGATGATGGACGAGCTGCGGGCACTGTCGGGTGTCCTGCGCTCCTGAAAAGAGGAACTGCCATGAAAACAATCAAAGTCTCTCTGGATGGAAAAAGGTCCGCTTCATATGAAATTCGTATCGGGGCGGACATCCTCGACCGCACGACGTTACTTGTAGCAAAAAAATGTCCCGCCGGATTGTGTGTGGTGCTGACAGATGACCGGGTGAAGCCGCTCTACGGTAATGCCTTTTGCGATGCTCTCGGACAGGCGGGGCTGAATGTCGTCACGGTCGTGATTCCCGCGGGTGAGTCTTCCAAGAATATTTCCACGGTGATGGATGTTGTCGGCAGGCTGCTGGCCGCGGGGGCGGATCGTGAAACGCTACTCATTGCTCTGGGCGGCGGCGTCATCGGAGATCTTACCGGCTTTATCGCCTCTGTTTTTATACGCTCGATACCTTATGTGCAGATACCGACCACACTTATCGGTCAGGTGGACAGCTCTATCGGCGGTAAAACGGCAGTCGATCTGCCACAGGGAAAGAATCTTCTGGGTACTTTTTATCAACCGCGGGCGGTATTTGCAGATATCCGGTTTTTGGACACGCTGCCGGAAAAAGAGTTTAATAACGGCCTTGCTGAAATCATTAAATACGGGGCGATCGAAGATGAGGGGCTGTTCAAAACTCTCGAAGACGGCATGGAGAAACTCAAAAACAAAGACGCCAGACTTCTCATCAAAACAGTGGAGACCTGCTGCCGGATAAAGAAAAATATTGTGGAAATGGACGAGCATGAGCAGGGGCTGCGCCGGATTCTCAATTTCGGACACACCATCGGCCATGCGCTGGAGGCTGTGTCCGGTTACAGCATCTCTCACGGGGAAGGAGTTGGTCTGGGGATGGTCGCGGCGGCAAGAATTTCCGTGAAGTTGCGTGAACTGGCCCCGGATGCGTCCGAACGGATCGAAAAACTGGTGGCGCGCGCTGGACTTCCCACAACGATTGATTCTTCAGTGGACCTTCGTGCCGTTACGGACAGGCTGAAAATGGACAAAAAGAGAAAAGGGGATGTCGTGCGGTTTGTTCTCTTGAAAAAGATCGGCATGCCTTTTGTCACAGGCAGTGTCGGTGAAAACATGATTCTGGATATCCTGAAAGGTATGAGAGCATGAAAGAATCCCTGGAAAATTTAAGAAACCAGATGCGCGGCAAGGACAGGGAGATCATCCGGCTTCTGAATGAACGCTCTGAAATTTCCGTGAAAATCGGCAAGGTAAAGGGGCAGGCCGGAATGGAAGTATACAATCCGGCGCAGGAATCCCGTGTGATGGAGTATCTGCATGAACTGAATGGAGGGCCCTTGTCGGACCGGCAGGTGACGGCGATTTTCCGGGAGATCATTTCCGCCTCCCGTGATCTGCAAAGGCCCATGGATATCGCCTTTCTGGGCCCGGAGGCCTCTTTTTCGCATCAGGCGGCGCTCGCCCATTTCGGCACCTCCACCCGTTTCCATCCTCAACACGGGATTGCCCGCGTGTTTGATGAAGTTGAAAAGGGTGTGGTTGAATGGGGTGTCGTGCCGGTCGAAAATTCCCTGGAAGGCTCCGTTAACGTCACACTCGATAAGCTGGTTTTGACATCTTTGAAAATTCAGGCCGAAATTTATCTGCGGATCAGCCAATGCCTGATTTCGCAATCAAAAACAACCAGAGGTATTAAGAACGTCTATTCGCACCCGCAGGGGTTGGCTCAATGCCAGGCCTGGCTGAGGGCCAATCTGCCCAATGTCGTGACCGGAGAGATGGAAAGCACGGCGGCCGCCGCCCGCATGGTCAGGGGAAAGAAAACCTCTGCGGCTATCGGCAGCAAGATGGCCGCAGACGTGTACGGGCTTAACGTACTGGCCGAGGGAATTGAAGACAACCCCTCCAACACGACGCGCTTTCTGGTCATCGGCCGGGGCGAAGGTGAACCGACCGGAAATGACAAGACGTCGGTTATTTTTTCAACACCGGACTCGCCGGGGGCCCTGCACCGGGCGCTGGCTTCTTTTTCGCGCCGGAAAATCAATTTAGCTAAAA
>CAYWRV010000118.1:0-6215 GCA_964460865.1 uncultured Smithella sp.
CTTCGCGGGCCACCTCACGAGCGCCTTCCGGGCGAACTATTTCCATTTTGGAAACAGTTGTTTCGCGAACCAGTTCCCCGGATTCGAAGATGTTCCTGAGGTGTTTGTTGATCGCAGGCACCTTTACCCCGAACAGCTCCGCCAGTGCTTTCTGCGTCAGCCAGACCGACTCGTCTCGAAAACAGACCTCCACCTGCACCGCACCGTCCGGGGCGGTATAGAGCAGGAATTGCCGGTTGTCGGTCATAGGTACCTCCCAACAATTCGTGCGGCGGCAGGTTCGCCGGGGGCGATTTCCAATCCCGACATGATATGGTAACCTCGGCTTTCCAGCCACGCCAACGCGGCCTGTTCGATGATGGATTCGTTCAGATGCGCCATGGTTCGTCCTTTGGCAAAGTGGATACAGGGATTGCCCCTGCAGCCGGATTTTCACGATCCATTTCCCATTGCAATGGATTGTTTAAAATGTATTCCCGGATACGGCATAGGGAATCATCTTTCCGAATGATATGCTCATAATAATTGCGTTGCCATAGTTTTATGCCCGGGGTGTCACGCATTTCATTGATACGTTTGGACGACAACATTTTGAAACGTCCGATTAATTTTGGCAATGTCATATTCCGCCGTTGCGTAATGGTCATTTGTAGGGGCGATTCATGAATCGCCCCTACGGTGTTGTTTATCGTCAATATGCCGTGAAAATGGTTTGGCATCACGATCCATTCGTCCAATTCGATGTCATCACGGATTTCGGCGATTTTCAACCATTCATCGGCGACGATTTTCCCCGCATCGTTCAACTGCATTTTGCCGTCCACCACATCGCCGAACAGACATTCCCTGTTTTGGGTGCAGAACGTCAAAAAAAACGCCCCGGCCTGAGAATAATCATATCCGTGCAGGCGGATAGAACGACGGTGATGGCGTTCCAGGGTATCCGGGGGCGGTTCGGTCATTGGTAGGGGCGATTCATGAATCGCCCCTACAAGATTGGCCGTCAAAACCGAATCGGTGATCATTTTACATTGGTTGTTTCGCTTGTTGATCATAAACCGCGTTCCTTCAAAAACCTTTCTGCATCCTTTATCCGCAATTCACCGGAAATCAGTTTGGGCAAAAGGGTGTCGCGGAGAGCGGACAGGTTATTTGTGCGACGATCATTGGTAGGGGCGATTCATGAATCGCCCCTACAAGATTGGACGTCAAAACCGAATCGGTGATCATTGTACATTGGTTGTTTCGTTTTTTGATCATAAACCGCGTTCCTTCAAAAACCTTTCTGCATCCTTTATCCGCAATTCACCGGAAATCAGTTTGGGCAAAAGGGCGTCGCGGAGAGCGGCGAGGGTATTAGATTCGCCCTCATTATTTTTTATCCGATTATCAATAGGTGAAACTAGCCGCTCAAATAATTCTAAAACATCAGAGGGTGGCGCTGTGAAAGGGAGATTCTCAAAGTCCGATTTGTTAATAGAGCCAAAGACCGTTCCTTCAGCCTCAAATTTATCAAAATAATTCTTTAGATGTTTCATGGAATAATAAGTAAAAGATTTGTAACCATTGCTGTGCCTAATAGCTGCTACACCCCTTCCGACGGCACATTTTTCGTTTGTCATATTTACATCACCAACAGGTGCCCTGACGCTCACAAGTGTATCTCCGGCTTCGGCGAAGCGTGTCGGCGCGGTACAAAACACACGTTGTGACGGGAAACGGTAGCCGAAATCAGATCGACCTTGATAAAACGGAATCCCTTCTTCGTTCTCGTTGTATGTGCTGCCTGGTGGGGATTGCCCCATTGTAAGTCTGAAATTCTGACCTACTGTGGAATCCCTCCACCCTTCCGGTATCTTGTCCAGTTCCGAATCTACGAGGCGGTCCGGGAAAAGTTCGGCGATTTCGGGTTTGAGGTTTGGGAGGGCGGCGCGGCTTACTAGGGCGTTGGACCAAGCGGGATGTTCGCGGCGAACGGCGGCTTTGGCATGCACGGGATCAAAGTCCACGAACCAACTCTTGAAAATCGTCCGCGCCATTTCTTCGAGCGTTTTATTCATTTGCCGGTTCAATTCAATCTTGTCATCCAGCGTACCGAGGATGTGAGCGATGGCTTTTTGCTCATTTAACGAAGGAAGCCTCGTCTTAATTATTTTAAAAGTATCTCTTGTTATCGTATTAAAAACACCACCGTGAGCGACTTGCTGCATCTGTGTTACTGCGTGACGCAGTGTATAATAAACAAAGTTCGTATCGGCGACTCCTCTTTTTCCTCGGATACCATAGCACGACTGATTAAATGCCATCGGTTTTGCAAGCTGTGCAACAACGCCGACCGTACCACGTGCTGAAATGATAATGTCACCTATATTAAGAATTTCAGTTGCGCTTTCCTTTAGACCGCGTTCAGTAATTGATTTTTCGGCTGTATTTACCCATCTATATCCCTTGTTGAAATCTGCGACAGAAAGCCACGGTATGCTTCCACCCCAGTATTCTTGTGTGGATGTTTTAGGTGTTCCACCACTAATGATTTCTATTGCATCCGCAATGGCTAAATCCTTCCACTCATCCGCCATAACCCAGCTCCTTAAGGTTAGCGGCAATGGCAGCATCCAGCTTTGCTGATTCGTTTTGCTGCTGGCGCAGAGTCGTGGTGAGGCGGATCATCTTCTCTTCAAAAGGTTCGCCATCGTCTTCAACCTCCGCCGCGCCGACATAACGGCCGGGCGTGAGAATGTGGTGGTGATGGCGGATATCATCGAGTGTGGCGGATTTGCAAAAACCGGGTATATCTTCATAATTCGGTAGGGGCAATTCATGAATTGCCCCTACATTGCGGCCTGCCCTGTGGCCGGCGTGGGCAGATTCGGGCAGCCGCCAGGCATGATAGGTATCGGCTATTTTGCGGATGTCTTCGTCGGTCAGTTCTCGATGAACGCGATCAATCATTGTGCCTAACTTGCGGGCGTCGATGAAAAGCGTCTGGCCGCGTCGGTCGCGAAAGCGACCATTCTTTTTTTCGCGGGCAATAAACCACAGGCAGACGGGAATCTGTGTGGAGTAGAAAAGCTGGCCGGGCAGGGCCACCATGCAATCGACGAGGTCGGCCTCGATGATGTTTTTGCGGATTTCACCTTCGCCGGATTGGTTGGACGACATGGAGCCGTTGGCGAGAACAAAACCGGCAAGGCCATCGGGCGCAAGGTGATGTATGAAGTGCTGCACCCAGGCGTAGTTGGCGTTTGACGCAGGCGGGATGCCGTATTTCCAGCGTTTGTCGTCTTTGAGCAGATCGCCGCGCCAATCGGAATCGTTAAAGGGCGGATTGGCCAAAACGTAGTCTGCTTTGAGGTCGGGATGCAGGTCGCGGTGAAAGCTGTCGGCGTGCTCTTTGCCGAGGTTTGAATCGATGCCGCGGATGGCGAGGTTCATCTTGGCCAACCGCCAGGTGGTGTGGTTGGATTCCTGTCCGTAGATGGCAATATCTCCGACCCGTCCGCCGTGTTCTTCGATAAATTTTTCCGATTGCACAAACATGCCGCCGGAGCCGCAACAGGGGTCATAGACGCGGCCTTTGTAAGGGGCCAGCATCTCAACCAGCAGGCGAACGATGCAGCGTGGCGTGTAGAACTGGCCGCCCTTTTTGCCTTCGGCGCTGGCGAACTGAGAAAGAAAATATTCATAAACCCGACCGAGGATGTCCTTTGAGCGGTTTTCTTTGTCGCCCAGGCCGATGTTGCCGATGAGGTCGATGAGCTGGCCGAGGCGCTGTTTGTCCAGACGTGGGTGGGCATAGTCCTTGGGAAGCACACCTTTCAATGAAGGGTTGTCGCGCTCGATGGCAAGCATGGCGTCGTCAATTGTCTTACCGATGGCCGGCTGTTTGGCACCTCCTTTCAGATGTGACCAGCGGGCTTCTTTGGGCACCCAGAATATATTTACGGCGCGGTATTCGTCCGGGTCTTCCGGATCGGCGCCCTGGGTTTTTTCTGCTTCCAGCCTGGTGTGCTGCTCTTCGAAGGCATCGGAAATGTATTTCAGGAATATCAGACCGAGCACGACGTGCTTGTATTCCGCCGCGTCCATGTTGGAGCGGAGCGCATCGGCCGCCCGCCAGAGCTGTGCTTCAAAGCCGAGGTTTGCACCGTGATTGTTTTTATGAGCCTTGCCTCTTGCCATTTTCAGTACTCCTCAAGTGTTGATGGATTTCCGTGGCAATCCCGGGCGAGTTTTTGGAGTCCAATGTCTCTGGTCCAAGCTCTAAAGTAGGATGGTCACTCATTTGTATTTGCTCTCTTTGAACTCCTAACTTGTCACTTAAAATTTCCCTGCATCCTGGCCAACACCTGTTTGCCTTTATTAGTCAATCGGTATTTCTGCAATCGACTCTTCGGTTTGTCCGGGATGGTGTATTCGACCAATCCTTTGTCCAGTAACTCTTGGAGAGATCGCTTAAAAAGCACCTGTTTTGCTCTTTAGACCGAGTTTGGAGACCAAATCCGTCGCTGACATCTGTCCTGAACCGAGTATCCGTATAATTCCGGCCGAATGGGCCCCAGACTGGGCCTTCCACTGGGTCTGAAACTATATTTCATCCTGAGCACAGGGGCTGATAGCGCCCTTGGTTTTATCGAACTCCGGCACTTTGACAACAGTGTGGAATACATCGCCTTCGATCAATTTGTGTTCATCCGCATTCATTTGTGGTTCCTACTCCAAGACGATTCTCACCCTGGCGGATCCCTTGCGCCTGGTCAATCCATCCGTGGTGTTACTGTGGTTCTGACTTGGTGTCATCTTTTTTTCGGGCTGTCTGGCGTATGCATTCACATAAATTATGTCAAATAGGGGCTAAAGTATCAAACTGCCAGGCCTTGTCAAGGTGTTTGTCCGGTTATTATGATGGCTTACGCGGCATCCGGGCATGGAGAAGTTCTCGGGCGATTTCGAGCGCATCCACGGGCCAGAAGCATTCGGGCCGGGGGTGGCGCACATGGGGACTGCCCGCGGCGGGGCGGCAATTGAGGAGGGCGTCGCGCCACTGGCCGGGAAGGGCGTTCAGACCGTACACGGAGCCCAGAAGCGCGCCGCAGATGGCGGCGTTGGTGTCCGTGTCGCCGCCGCGCATGACTGTGTCCACCACGGCCTCCTCCAGATTCGGGGCATGCAAAAGCTGCCACAGGGCGTTTCGAAATGCCGTCAGCACCCACCCCTGCTTGTGGATATAATCGGCGGGAGGTGCCCCGGCGGCAGCACGTACAGCATCCATGAGGCTCCCATCCACTTTCATGTTCTCCGCCCAGCCTACAATCATACGATAAAGACCTGCCCCATTGGTGCCGTGCCGTATGGCATGGGCGATCGCCATCGTGAACAGTGAGTTGGCTTCGAGACAGACACGATGGGGGTGGGTAATCACCGCGTCCTGGCTGGCCCATCGGGCCACATCTTTCAAATCATGGTTGGCTCCAAAGATGCCCAGCGGGCTGATGCGCATCATCGCGCCGTTGGCCTGACTGTCCGGATCGGGGCGCCCCCGCAGGCCGCGGGCGATGGTATGACCGCAGTCAAAGGGACCTGAGTCCAGCCAGAAGACATAGGCCTTTTTGGCTTCATCAGGATCGTAACGTCCCTGATCAGCCAGCATACGGGCCAGTAACAGTGCCATTTCGGAATCGTCGGTCGGCTGGCCGGCAACTGTGTTCCAGGTGCCGCCGTCGGAAAGTTCGCGGACGCCTTTCGGGTATTGGCGCCGGATGTCTTCCGGAGTCCGAAACTCGACCAGACTGCCCAGAGCGTCTCCGGCAAGCTGGCCAAGCAGGCACCCCTGTGCGCGCAGAAGTATATTCTTATCGTGCAGGTTTTCTTTCATGGGGGCTTTGTCTCCTTCTGTTGTTTGCTCCCCCGTAAATCAGAAGAGACAGAATCTCAAAGTTACCGGCCACAGGATATGGCCGCTTTGCTTTTCAAGGTTGCCATATACAGGGGGTGAAGTTCAACATCTTGCCAACGAGCGTCAGGGAAAGGCTACTACCCCAAAAGAGCAGGCGCGAGGACAATCCAGGCGGCTTTTCACCGTAGCTTCAGTCGGGGGCGATTATTTAAGTCATATCTTCTCCGGGTAAGATATGGTTTATAAGAACATAACTTATAGAAATAATTATTGCCGCGGCAAATAAATATAGCCATGATATGTTTTTTGTGATATATTG
>CAYWRV010000119.1:0-6199 GCA_964460865.1 uncultured Smithella sp.
CCTGTCCCTGCAAAACGTCGATCTCCTGTTCGCGCGTCGGGGCGGCCTGGAAAAAACCGCCGCCGAAGGGCATCCCCCAGCGTCCGAAAAAACCTCTGCCTCCCCAGCCGCCTCGTACCCCTCTGAAACCCGCACCGGCGCCACGGCCGAAGCCAAAGCCAAAACCTCTACCGCGGCCACCCACGGGATTGGTAAAACCGGGTGTTGCGTATCCCGCGCAGTATCCCGCGCCTCTTCCTGTCATCGGCCCCATTTCTGCCGGGCCTGTCTGATCTCCTCTTGGCATATTAATACCTCCTTTTTGTTAATCGATTTTAAATCTGGCCTCTATCCCGTCACAGGCTATCCAGTTATTCAAATTGCCGGCCTCCGGTTCAAAAGCGGGAATTATCGCTGTCTCCTGTATCTGCCGGGCAATGCCGTGACGGTTTTCACCTCTTGTGCCTTATGTTTTTGCACGTTGTGTGCCAGCGGGTCGCGTCGAGGCATCAAGTTAAATTGATTGTGTTCACAATATGTTAGGCGGGAATCACTGCGGCAGGAAGGAAGTGGCGGGCAAGTGGCGTCGCGTAAATGGAACTGATTTTGCCGAAACAGTCGCTTTAACGCGACTCGTTGGGCATGCCGCGGGCCGCCCGCCTCAGGCAGAAATTCAAACTCCGCCACTTAATTTTGCACGGACAGATTTTATGCCTTGTCCGTTTTCATGCTGCATTCGTGCATCCGGCATAGTGGCGCCGTCTAAAAACAGCGTATGCGGTGGATCGGGGAGATGCCCCCGACTGCAGACAGGTATAGAATGTCTCGGCGTACATATGTCAGACTGAAAGCGTCTCCACCGGTTTGTTTTTCAACATCAGATCTTCATGCCTGCCGGCACCCCCATCGCCGGTGGTCTTTACTTTTTGTTTTGGTTATTTTTTTGAAAATCAGCCGCCGGATTTTCAGATCCGATCCCGTGCTTTGTTGTGTCACCTTCCTTATTATCCGGTTTCCTTCCGGATCTTTTGACGACGATTACGGCAACGACTATGATTAGTACAATCACGACAAACAGAATCAGTTCTCCATACAAAGCATTCATTTTTAACATATCCTTTCCAGGGCAAAACCCGACATAACGTTGATCAGGCCTGGTGTGGCATGGCGGTTGTGGGCTCACCTGCGGCTTCGGCCGTCGCCGGACATGGGTTGCCCATGCGGAGGCGGCAAAGACCGACAGATGACCGAGAGCAGAACCATCCGGCCGAACCAGGCAAAGCGCACTGTGTTAAGAAATGATTTTGAAAGGTGGGCCGCGCTGTGAACTGGCGGCGAAAAAGAAACTTTCCGGGCCGGCATACGCAATGCGATTGCACACGCATGCAGAGACTGAAAGGCCGGCGCCTGGAAAGATGTGTGCGGAAACGATTCCAGGAAGATACGGCTTGATCCGCAATCTGTTTTGCGCATCTACAACAGCAGAGCCGTCCGGTTTTTCGACAACCGGGATGTTTGCGAGATTGTATTTGCAGGCGCGGGGGATGTCGGCAATATTTGCAGATACAGTAAAAGCCAGAAGAAGGAGTATGGATCTGAAGCTGATTTTAGTTATGGCGGCCTTCATGCAAATTCACCCGACGCTTTTTTATCCGCTTGTTTATCTATATCTATTTTATGATTAACACAAGGCCGGCTATGAACGTTCAGGGCCGCAGGCGTTTATCATCAATCCATTGTCTAATTGCCATATGTTTGTGCTTTTGGTAAGATGATTTACATAGACGATTCTATCCGGAAAGGGAAAGGCAATGGATATGAAACTCTGCGAAATTCACCATGTTGTGATGGGGGCGGATCTGAATCATCATGGCACTTTGTTTGCCGGCCAGGGGGCCAAATGGTTTGTCGAGGCGGGGTTCATCGCTGCCGCAAACCTGACACAGCCGGAAAGCGTTGTCTGTGTGAACATTCATGGCATGAAGTTTCTCAGGCCCGCGCCCGCCGGAACCGTGATTCGCTATGTCAGCAGGGTCGTGCTGGCGGGGAAAACCCGTCTTGTCAGCTTCGTGCGGGCGACGGTAAGCAAAAACGAACAGCTGCTGGTAGAGGGCTTCCTGACGTTTGTTCATGTCGGTCGAGACGGGCGGCCGCTGCCGCACGGTATCGTTATCGAAGCGGCGACACAGGAGGAAAAAGAACTGCAGGAGCGGGCGCGCAGCCTGTAACGACACTTCTGGAGCTGCCCGCAGCGGTTAAATAACTACGGACACAAAAGTGGAGATTGATGATGGAGAAAAAAATTCAGGATGTGCTCGACAGGTTTTCATACGGAATTTATCTGGTCACGATTGCTACGCCGGAAGGCTACAACGGGATGATCGCCTCGTGGCTTACGCAATGCTCTCATGAACCGCCACGCCTGGCTCTGGCCATTCGTAAAAACCGGCTGTCGCACGCGCAGATTCTCGAAACAAAAAAGCTCTGCCTCAATGTTCTGCCCCGCTCTTTTGCGGGCTCAATCAAGAACTTTAAAATCGCCGATTGGAAAAGTAAATTTGATACGGTCAGCAACTCCCTTTCCGCAGGAGGACTGCCTGTCGTCGATGAGTGCATCGGCTATCTGGAATGCGAAGTTGAACAATGGCTCGACGCGGGCGACCATACGCTTTTCATTGTCCGCATTATAGCCGGCGGCATGGTCAATCCGGGCAAGTCACCGGGCCTTACCACGCTTGATTATGGCGGCGTATACCGGGGCACGTCATGATTTGCGCCACAGGCGGCATCAGATACTGTCCCTGCGATGTAACAACACTGGCGCCGTCTCTTCAGGCAGGCGATACCGGCAATGGCCATGCTGTAAAAAACGGTGTCCGGTCTGACTTTGGCTGTCGCGTCAATTGTGCCGTTCACCACCGCCCATCCCGTGGCAAAAACGGCATCCGCCCGGCGGGCGTTTTCGGCAAAACTCTCCCCTCCTTCAATTGTCACTCCGTTTTTTTTCGTTCCGATATTGTCAGAGTTCAGATCACCCACCCGCGCCTGGCATTGTGACGCCAATACCTCCAGCAGGCGTACCGGACGTGATTTTCTTTACGGCAATCGCAAAGCATTAAAAAGAAGCACACCGGATGTCCATCACGAAAAAAACCGTTCATCTAATCATCTAACCCTCTAAACTTCTAATCATCTAATCCGCTAACTCTCCACCCCCGGCCCGCTAAAGCAGGCCACCCCCGCCGGCAGGGGACACGAAGTGGCAAGCTGCGCACTTTATTAACCGTTAGTGGTGAGTTTTAATGCCCGTTCGTGGTGAGCTTTTACTGACCGTGCGTGGTGAGCCTGTCGAACCATGAACGGCTAATCATATTCCCGCTCACATGCTCCCCCCCCCTTCGACAAGCTCAGGGCAGGCTTCGACAGGCTCAGGGCAGGCTCGGGACAAGCTCAGGACGAGCGGGGGACCAATCACAATCAACTATTTACCATCAACCACGAACTACGAGCTAATCCTCTAACCCTCTAAACTTCTAATCATCCAATCCTCTAATCCTCTTCTGACTACGAGCCACGAGCTATCAACTAAAAGCTATGAACCATTATCTTTTAGCTCGCCCGCCTCCATCGCCCGGCGCAGGGCTTGTGTCAGTTCGTTTACCGTGTAGGGCTTCATCAGTACTTCCCGCACCCCCCACAGAACGGCGCTTTGAGCCGAGTTATGTTCAATGAAGCCTGAACAGAGAATAACAGGAATCTCGGGCCTGATGCTTAAAATTTCACGGGCGAGCTTGTCTCCTGTGAGGCCGGGCATACTCATGTCCGTGATGACCGCGTGAAACAGCCCGGGATTTTCCCTGAATGTTTCCAGAGCCTCGCGACTGTCCGTTTTGGCAATTACATGATAACCGGACTCAGAAAGCAGTTGCTTATAGGAATCAACCAGCATCGGCTCGTCATCGACATAAAGCAGAGTCTCCAAAGTTCCAGCTGCCGGTCTCGGCGCCATGTTTTCTTCTTCGGGAAGCCCGGTTTCACAGCGCGGCACATCGGTGATCATGGGCAGGTAAATATGAAAAGATGTACCGCTTCCCGGATCGCTGAGGCAAACAATCGCGCCATCATGGTTTTTGACAATGCCATGCACGACGGAAAGACCCAAGCCTGTGCCCACGCCCGTCTCTTTCGTTGTAAAATAGGGCTCGAATATTCTCTCAACAATTTCCCTGCTCATACCGGGTCCCGAGTCGTGTACATTCAAGGCTGCATAGTTCCCGGCAGTCAGGCCAAGCTCCCTTGCACGGGCTTCGGAAAGAAAAACCGGTGCGACTTCGACCCTCAGGGCGCCGCCGTCCGCACCCATGGCATGTACCGCGTTGGTGAGCAAATTAATGATAATCTGATGCACGAAGGTCGGATTGGAGATGATCGGGCAGGAACCGGACAGACTGATTTTCAGCTCGACATTGGCCGGGATGAGTTCACGTATCATTTGAAGAGTCTCGGAAACACTTTCGGTAAAATCCAGGGTTTCGCGGGAAGATCCGGTTTTACGACTGAACAGAAGTATGCGCTGAATCAGGGCTTTGGCTCTTTGCGCCGCCTGCAACAGCTGTTCGGCGTTGCGATGCGCAATTGCGCCAAGTGAAGAATCGTTGTGCACGAGCTGACCATACCCGACAATGGCTGACAAGATATTGTTGAAGTCGTGGGCGATACCGCCGGCAAGCGTACCCAGGGCTTCCATTTTCTGCGCCTGCAGCAGCTCTCCCCTCAGCCTGGTGTTTTCCTCCTCCGCTCTGATGCGCTCGGCCATTTCCGCCTCCAGGCGCCGATTGCTCGTGAGCAATACCTTGCTTTCATCCTCCAGCCTGCGTCTCAAATTCTGCTCTTGAGTTAGAAGCAGATCCATGCGGTTTAGCAAAAATCCAACCGGGAGGCCGGAAGCCAAAGATAGAAGTGACAAATTTACACAAAACATAATCCACTTGGAAAACGGTTCCTGGTGCGGCAGAGTCCATGCAGACAGATACGGGGCGGCGAAAACATACAACCCCATGAGAATGGCGGCATTGACACAAGTTGTGACTATGGCGGAGCGCACACCGAACAGAAAAGCCGCACTGACGACACACATCACCAGCCAGGCGGGCCGCACCTGATAGGGTCCTAAAAAAATAAGGAATGTGATAGACAAACCGTAAATCACCAGAAAGAAGGTTTTTATGGGCGGGATTCTGCGCAGGAAAATAAGCGCCATGGTGATGGCCACTGAAGCCACAGCGCCGAAGATGATCAGGACATTTATGTGTTCGGAAACATATACCGGGATGGAAACGGCAAAACCGAGCGGGAAGGCGATCATACCCAGGAGAAACATGAGCCGGATATAGTATTTCCGCCAGCCGTCAAGGTCTTTGATCTTCCCGAGTTTTCTCCCGGGTAAAATTTTTAACACACGCCTGACGATCCCCATGCAACTCCTTCCTTAAAAAAATCGCACATCAGGGAGAGATAATTACCATACGAGGGATTTCAATTATAGGAGGGCAACATTTTGGTGTCAATGTAAAAGACGACCTTCCGCCCTCTGTTCAAGAAACCGGCCATAAAAGGGTTTCCTGCCAAGGGACATGAGCAGCGGACTACGAGCTAATCCTCTAACCCTCTAAACTTCTAATCATCTAATCATCTAATCCTCCAATCCTCTTCTGACTACGAGCCATGAGCTATTGACTATCCACCATCTTCCATTCCCCGTTTCGCCGCTTGCAAAGGTTTTTTTAAAAGCTTATAAAAGAAGCTGTGTGTATTGATGAGATCACAGCTTTTAAAGAAAGGAAGGGAAAGGCTATGGGAAATTTTGATTTATCGGGCAAAACAGCCATTGTGACCGGTGGAGGCAGAGGTATCGGCCGGGTGATCGCTCTGGGGCTTGCTAAAGCCGGCGCCAATGTGGTCGTGTGCAGCCGGACGAAGGCGGAGATCGACGCTGTCGCAGACGAGATCCGCAAACAGGGGGGCAAGGCCCTTTCCGTCGTGACGGATATCATGATTAACGGTGAGCTCGAAAATCTGGTCGGGGCGGCAATCTCCGAGTTCGGCCGCATCGACATCCTCGTCAACAATGCAGCGCGCAGCTACTTAAGGGGGCTTCTGGATTTGCGCGAGGACGGCTGGGATAAAATATTTCACACCAACGTCAAGGCGGTCTGGCTGC
>CAYWRV010000120.1:0-6066 GCA_964460865.1 uncultured Smithella sp.
TCCAGCGGGCGGCGGCCACAGCGGCGATCCGCCGCGGCTCGAGCATGATGATGCGTCCCCGCTCCGGTTCAATGCTGTTAAGAAGTGCAACAGGGACACGGGTTGTTTTGCCTGCGCCGGGAGGCGCCTGAAGAATCACAGCCGGGTGTCTGCCGATGGCCTCGATGAGCCGGGGCATCACATCATCGATCGGGTAGGCGGTTGTGGCTTCATTTCCGGAGATTGGGCCTTTCATGGCGCGAATATAGGGAAAGAACCCTCTTATGTCAACACGAGCCTGAAAGCGGTCGGGCGGCGGCCGGTTGAGAAATACGATGGATATGCGCCTTATTGACTTCCGGGGAAAGCTTGCCCGGCAGGCTTGCCGGTTCCTGCATTTTCCTTGACGCCCAAACCCGTTTCCGCTATATTCCTTTGGCAAAAAAACGACTTCTTGTCACCATCACCGATGGAGGCTTACTTAATGTGCAGGTTGGAATTTGCTCGTGGCTTCGTGCATTCTCCGCTGGCTTTGGCACTCCTTGTGAATCACACCTGCGGATGAACCCACCTAAGCCGTCTGGTGCGAGCAACGCACCATCGTCATTACCGGAGCAGCGCTCCTGGCAGTTAATTCTTGCGCATCTGATGGAAGCGCGTGTGCTGGGGCCTTTGGTGGGCGCGGTGGCCACGGCTCTGGCCATTTTCGCAATCCATGCAATAAGCGTACACATCCATTTGCACGATGTTAGAGCGGATCTGCTGGCCACGCCTGCAGGAGCGATGGGGAAAGCGCTTGCACTGACCGCGTTCGGGTTCTGTGCGCTCGCCATGTACGACGTGCTGGCGGCACGCCGCGTGGCGCCGGGCCGGGTATCAACATCGTTGGCGGCATTTGCCGGCGCCGTGGGTTACAGCTTTTCCAACGTAATCGGTTTTCACGTGTTTGTAGGCGGACCGATCCGCTACCGTATTTATCAGCGTGCCGGGCTCGATGCCGCCGATGTGGCACGCATCGTGAGTATCTCAGTGCTGACCTTTACCGGCGGCATGATAACCGTGCTGGGTGCGGCACTCCTGCTGGACCCGGCGGGCGTGCCCACGCTTCACTTGTTGGGCGGGCGCGTCGATCGTATATTTGGTGCCGCTCTGCTGCTGGTGATGGCTGCCGGTATCGCATGGCTGGCGGTTGGGCGCACCGAACTGCACATCCTAGGCTGGAAGATGCTGCTACCCAGCGCGCCCAGTGCTGCTGTGCAGATCGTGGTCGGTGCGGTGGACATCGCCGCCGCGGCAGGCGCGCTTTACGTGTTGCTGCCGGCCGACATCGCACCGGGATACGCGAGCTTCATGCTGATTTTCGTGGCCGCGGTGCTGGCGAGTACCATCAGCCACGCGCCGGGCGGGCTCGGTGTGCTTGAGGTCACGGTGCTGCTCGGCCTGGGCGCTGGCCCACGCTCGGACGTGCTGGCGGCGTTGCTCGTCTTTCGGGTCATCTACTACCTTGTGCCTCTGACGCTGGGTGCTACCAGCCTGCTGGTGTTCGAGGCTTTGCATACGCGTGCGCGTTTGCAGACGGCTTCGGCGCGGGGGGCGGCGGTGTTGCGCACCATCGTGCCGCCGTTTTCCGCTACTCTGGCGCTGATCGGGGGACTGGTGTTGTTGTTGTCCAGCGCCACTCACAACCTGGACGAACGCACAGTACACCTGCAAGAGTGGCTGCCTTTGCCATTTGTGGAGGCTTCGCACCTCTTGGCAAGCATAACCGGGCTGGCTCTGGTGGTTCTGGCACACGGCCTGTGGCGACGCGTGGCGCAGGCACGTGTCGCAGCGATTGCGCTGCTGCTGGCGGGAGCGGTGTTTTCTATCGTCCGTGGTCTGGACTGGGACGATGCGCTGCTGCTTGCTGCTTTTGCCGCCCTG
Source organism: uncultured Smithella sp. (assembly GCA_964460865.1). Lineage (GTDB taxonomy): Bacteria > Desulfobacterota > Syntrophia > Syntrophales > Smithellaceae > UBA8904. Next base: position 1,903 of record CAYWRV010000120.1, read on the forward strand.
CTGCATTTCGGTCGCGCCGCTTTTTACCGACACGGAAACTGGCGCACGTTTCGGCCCACGCCACGCTGGTTCGCGTTAATCTTCATCGTACTTGCCTGCGCCGTAGTGGTGGGGCTGTTCGCCTACCGCCATGTGCCCTATCGCGATGCGTTGTGGTGGGAGTTCGCCTGGCACGGCGACGCTCCGCGCTTCCTGCGCGCCATGCTCCTGCTAGCACTGGCGGTGGCCGCTCTAGCACTGGACGCGCTGCTCAACCGCCCGGTACAGCCGCGAGTCGGGAATCAGCCCGTGCCCGATGCCGTGCGGAACATCCTGGCAGGCGCCGAGGTCGCCGATACGGAGCCCAACGTGGCGCTGCTCGGCGATAAGGCATTCCTCTTGTCCGACGACGAGCGCGCCTTCATCATGTATGCGGTGCAGGGCCGCAGCTGGATCACCATGGGTGACCCGGTGGGAGACGCCACCGCCGCACGTTCGTTGATTTGGCGCTTTGCCGAGCGCGCCGACCGCGCTGGCGCGCGTGCTGTGTTTTACTCAGTGCAGCCGGCCTTCCTGCCTACCTATCTTGACATGGGGCTGGCGCTGCTCAAGATGGGCGAAGTCGCCCGCGTGCCGCTGGATGGCTTTACGCTGGAGGGCAAGGAACGACAGCCGCTGCGCTACGCGCATGCCCGCGCACAGCGCGACGGCCTAGAATTCGCGATCATCCCCAAGACCGAAGTGCCTAGCATCATAGATGTCCTGCAAGCCGTCTCGCAGGCATGGATGGAGGGCAAGGCGGGACAGGAGAAGGGGTTTTCCCTTGGCCGCTTTGACCGGACCTACTTGAGCGAATTCGATTGCGCGGTCATGAGCAAGGACGGGCAGATTGTTGCCTTTGCCAACCTCTGGCGCAGCGGCGGCAAGCAGGAGTTGTCCATAGACCTGATGCGCTATCGCTCCGGCGTCTCCAAGGTGCTGATGGAGGCGCTGTTTGCCAACCTGCTCCTGTACGGCAAACAGCAGGGGTATAGCTGGTTCAACCTAGGGGCGGCCCCACTGTCTGGCTTGGTGAACCACCCGCTGGCCTCCAGTTGGAACCGTATCGGTACCTTCATCTATCGGCATGGCGATGAGTTCTACAACTTCGAGGGACTGCGCGCCTTCAAGCAGAAGTTTGACCCAGTGTGGACGCCGCAGTACCTAGCATGTCGCAGCGGCCTAGCGCTGCCGCAAGTCCTGTTCGACGTGACCAGCCTGATTGGCGGAGGGCCGCTGGCAATGCTGCACAAATAGGGATGAAGTGGCTTCAAAGGGGTGCGTTATCCGCTCCTCCTTTTCCCATTAGCGGATGATCTGCATTATCCACCGGATCCATTCGCAAAAATAATACAACTGGAGAAAAAATGGCTTCGTTTCCATATTGGGCTAAACCAGTCGAAGAAACTGTTAATAGTCTAAACTCGACTTTGGAGGGTTTATCCGGGGTACGCGCTACAGAAATACTTAAAAACATTGGGGCAAACAGCGTACAATCAAAAAAGCACGTGACTCCATTGGGCTTGTTTTTCAATCAATTAAAAAGTCCGATTGTGCTCATCTTGATTTTTGCCACTCTTATATCTGCCTATCTTAAAGATTGGCCAGATGCGATCATTATACTGCTAATTGTGATGGGCAGCGCTTTGTTGAGCTTTTTCCAAGAATATAATGCCAACAACGCCGCTGAAAAATTGAAAGAACAGGTGTCATTTAAAACCGATGTTCTACGGGATGGAGAAATCCAATCCGTTCCCACTGAAGAGATCGTCCCTGGCGATGTGGTTTTGCTCTCTGCAGGGAGTCTGATCCCGGCAGATGGTTTGGTGGTCGAAGCGAAAGATTTCTTTGTCAACCAGGCGGTTTTGACGGGTGAAACATTTCCTGTCGAAAAGACCGCGGGCATTGTAGCGGAAGCCGCTGGACTTTCTGAAAGAACCAACGTCGTGTTCATGGGCACCAATGTGCGTAGCGGCAGCGCAAAAGTAATCATCGTCGAAACCGGACGGAACACAGCCTTTGGTCAAATCGCAGATCGCCTCACCTTGCGCCCCCCTGAAACAGAGTTTGAGCACGGTATAAAGCGTCTGGGGTATTTGCTGACCGAAGTAATGTTTCTACTTGTTTTAGGCATCTTTTTCTTCAATGTTGTTTTCCATAAACCGGTACTTGACTCCCTGCTGTTTTCTGTCGCGTTGGCAGTTGGATTAACCCCCCAACTATTACCTGCCATCATCAATATTAATCTATCCAAGGGATCTCAGCAGATGGCAAAACATGGGGTAATTGTCCGTCGATTGGAGTCCATTGAGAATTTTGGAAGCATGGATATTCTCTGCACCGATAAAACCGGCACGTTGACACAAGGGGTGGTCCAATTAGATGGCGCCCTGGATGTTCATTCGAATCCATCCGCACAGGTAGGGTTGTTTGCCTTTCTAAACGCTTCCATGCAGACAGGGCTGGCCAACCCGTTAGACGAAGCGATCATCACCATGGGCGCCAAAGACGCCGATGGATTTTCCAAGCTGGATGAAATTCCATACGATTTTGTGCGCAAACGCTTGTCCATCGTCGTTAAAGCTAAAGATGGCTCAGCAGTGCTGATTACCAAAGGTGCATTACAAAAAGTGCTGGCGGTCTGCACACGGGTTGAAACTGAAAACGGTAAAATAGACTTTGATGATCAAATGCAAATCGGCATCCAGGATAAGTTTGAAGCCTGGAGCGCCCAGGGATATCGTGTGCTGGGGATTGCAACTAAATCTGTCGATATCCAAAGACATCCATTTTCCCAAGATGACGAGAAAGAAATGATATTTGCCGGTTTCTTGTTGTTTTTTGACCCACCGAAAACTGGGGTACAAGATACCATTCTGTCATTGAACAAACTGGGCGTACAACTAAAAATTATCACCGGCGACAACAGACTTGTCGCTCGTCACACCGGACAGGTGGTGGGGTTGGGTGATGTGAAGGTGTTGACGGGTACAGAGATTGATGGGCTGCGCGATGAGGCGCTCTGGCATGCCGTAGAAGAAACAACAATTTTCGCAGAGGTAGACCCCAATGAAAAGGAACGAATAATCCTGGCGCTTAAAAAGCGGGGGCATGTAGTCGGTTATATGGGCGATGGGATTAACGATGCACCCTCACTTCACAGCGCGGATGTGGGCATTTCTGTTGCCAACGCAGTTGATGTGGCCAAAGAAGCTGCTGATCTCGTATTGCTTAAACAAGACTTGGATGTTTTGCAGGAGGGCATCATCCAGGGCCGAAAAACCTTTGCGAACACCCTTAAGTATGTTTTTATGGCCAGCAGCGCGAATTTTGGCAATATGTTCAGCATGGCGGGGGCATCCCTTTTCCTTCCTTTTCTACCCATGCTGCCAAAACAGATATTGCTGATCAACTTTTTGACAGACTTGCCGGAGATGGCCATCGCCAATGACAATGTTGACGAGGCTTACATTATTCGTCCTCGCCGTATGGATATCGACTTTATCCGTCGTTTCATGTTGGTTTTTGGACCTCTAAGCTCAGTCTTCGATTATGCTACCTTTGCTATATTGATGTGGGTGATGAAGGCCGACGAACAGGTTTTTCAGACTGGTTGGTTTGTTGAATCGATCCTATCCGCTGGAGTCGTCATTTTCGCCGTGAGAACCCGTCTTCCGTTTATCCGGAGTAAGCCAAGCCGTACCATGCTGGCCATCACGGCAGCAGTCATATTGATCACGTTATGGTTGCCTTTTTCTCCCCTGGCCGGATTACTTGGCTTCAAGCCATTATCATTGTCTTTGTTGCTCATGATCCTTAGTATTGTGACGCTATATTTTGTCTCAACTGAGATTATGAAACGTTGGTTTTATAATCATACAAAAAATAATGTCTGAAAACACCAATATATACTATCGCCCAAAATACGTCCTAGGCGTTTTCGAGTAGTATTTGAAAAACATCATAACCATCGAATATTATATGAAAATAATATTTTTTAACGGATTTATAACCAATAAACTACCACCGACCTTGTCGGTGGCCTTATGAAAGGGTTTTCGCCAATACGGTTCAGTAACAGATGTAACATATTGTAATGAATAGCGATACTCCGACGAAGAAGCGATTACATACTATGGGGGATTT
>CAYWRV010000121.1:0-6063 GCA_964460865.1 uncultured Smithella sp.
CTTGTGTCCCCGGCCCTTTGATTTTATAATGGCCGTGATTTAGTCATAATTTTCGTCTGAGAAAAGGGAGCGAAGAATGGCGATTCCCTTGTTTGAGAATAACAAGCCCCTGCTGTTTACGGCCGCGGTTATTTTCATCATTGTTTCTCTTTTCATCATCGTTGTGGCCTTCCTGCTTTATCAAAGCCAGAAAAAGGATCTTAAAAGCGCCGCCGAGCAGCAGATTAATGCTATTGCCGATCTTAAGGTGAGAGAAATAGAAAGCTGGCGTAAAGAGCGGATAGACGACGCCCGCTTTATCTTTACTAATCAAATCTTCGCATACGGCGTCGGTCGTTACCTCGCCGGGTCTTTGTCACCCGGCGGGAAGGAGGACATTTTTTCTCTGCTGAAGGCGATGCGTGAATCTCATCATCATAAAAACATATTGCTTTTGGACAAAGACAAAAAAGTGAGATGGTCCGCTGAGCCGCCCCGCATGGATTTCAGTGAAATCCATGCGCCTGTGATCGGGGAGGCACTGGCAACTAAATCGATTATTCTAAGTGACTTCTATATCGATAAAAAAACTAATGATGTTCATCTCACAATATCAATACCGCTGCTTTTTTCGCGAAACGGCCGGGAATCAATCCTCGGCGTAGTTATCATTGTTATCGACCCCGAGCTGCGGCTGTATCCGGCGGTTAAAACATGGCCTGTGCCGGGTTCCTCGGGCGAAGCACTAATCATATACCGTGAAGGGAACGAGGTGGTCTATCTCAACCAGCTGCGAAACGCCGTCAACAGGCCCATGCTTATGAGGCGCTCCATTGACGAGCGCGAACTGCCTGCCGTCAAGGCGGTTATGGGCAGAAGAGGTATTATCAGGGGCGTCGATTACCGCGGGGAGACTATTATTGCTTCGATCAGGCCAATACCTGATTCCAATTGGTATCTGATCGCGAAAATCGATGAAAAGGAAATATACGCCCCCATGGCACAGCGTTTCTGGATCATCACATTTTTTGTCATAGCCATCATCATCATATGCGGAGCCGTCATTACTCATATCTGGCGGTACCAGGAAGCGAAATATTACCGCCGCCGCATGGAACAGGAGGACAAATCAAAAGCCCTGTATGCGCGCAGCCTGATTGAAGCCAGCCTGGACCCGCTGGTAACGATAAACGTCGATGGGAAAATCATGGATGTCAACAGCTCCACAGAACTGGTTACAGGCTTGACCAGAACCCAACTCATCGGCAGTGACTTTTCTGAACATTTTACACAACCGGAAAAAGCTAAAGAAGGATATCAGTTGGTGTTTAAAAAAGGCGCCGTCCGTGATTATCCGCTGGCGATAAGAAGCTCATCCGGACAAGTCACAGAAGTGCTCTACAATGCATCTGTTTACAAAGACGCTTCGGGTGCGCCGCAAGGCGTCTTTGCCGCCGCGCGTGATGTGACCGAATTGAGGCGCACGCAACAAGAGCTGAAAAAAGCCCATGATGATCTGGAATTGCGTGTCAGGGAAAGAACCAAGCAGCTGCAAACGGCGAACAAGGCGCTGGAAGCGGAAATCAGGGAAAAGAAGGAAGCGGAAAAACTCCTCCAACTGCGTACGCTGCTCCTGGAGGCGACAAACAAGGAACTGGAAAGCTTTGACTATTCCATTTCGCATGATTTGCGCGCCCCCCTGCGGGCAATTGACGGTTACTCCAGAATGATCCTCAGGGATCAGCCAGACAGACTCGATAATGAGGGAAAACGCAGGCTTGAATTAATCAGAACCAACACGCAAATTATGGGCAAGCTCATCGATAATCTGCTTTCATTTTCACGTCTGGTGCGCCTGGAGCTTACAAAATCCAGCCTGAATATGGAGGACTTGATCAATGATGTATGGCATGAGCTTCAGATTATCAATCCCGGCAGAAACATGTTTATTAGTATTAAAGAGATTCCCGCGGGTTGGGGAGACCGGATACTGGTGAAACAGGTATATTCCAACCTTTTGTCCAACGCGGTAAAATATACCAGAACCAAAAGCGAGGCGCTGATTGAAGCCGGCGGTTACACTGATGGCGATGAAAACATTTACTACGTGAAAGACAATGGCGTTGGTTTTGACATGGAATACTATGATAAGCTCTTTGGCGTTTTCCAGCGGCTGCATAGTTCCGATGATTATGAAGGTACCGGAGTCGGACTGGCCATCGTCCAGCGTATCATTCATCGTCACGGCGGGCGCGTCTGGGCCGAGAGCAAGGTTGATGAAGGGGCGATATTTTATTTTACACTGCAAACGGAGGAGAAATTAATTTGATATGACAACCTACCCCGATCTGGTGCTCGTTGAAGATAATCACGACGATATTGAAATGATCAAGGACGCTCTTAAAGATACCGGAGAAAAAATATCAACACTGGTATTCACGGACGGCGCGGAGGCGGCACTGTTCTTTTTCCAGCCGGACAGCCGCTTCAGAACCAATAACGTGCCGCCTAAACTGATACTTCTGGATCTCAAAATTCCCAAAATAAACGGCCTGGAGCTTTTGAAAAGATTTAAATCCGATGATAAGACAAGGCATATACCTGTGGTCATTTTCACATCCTCCAACGCAAAGTCGGATCGGATGACATGCTATCAATCCGGCGCCAACAGCTACCTCATCAAGCCACTGGACGCGGATATCTTTTCCGAATATATCGGTGAAATCATAAAATACTGGCTTGTCATGAACGAGAATGTTTCTTAGGCAAAACTTCATCACGCACAATATTTACATTCAATCCCGGAGGCGGTGATGGACAGAGAATTGCGGATCTTGATTCTGGAAGACGCCGCTGTTGATGCGGAGCTCATGGAAGATGAATTGAGGCAGGCAGGCCTTTTGTTCGTCTCCAGGAGGGTGGCCAGGCGGCATTCATTTCTGACGGCACTGGAGGAATTTGCACCGGACATTATTCTGGCTGATTACAGTCTGCCGGGTTTCGGCGGAAAAGAGGCCCTGGAGATCGCCGTGAAGAAATGTCCGGAGATTCCGTTCATCTTTGTGTCCGGGGCGTTGGGCGAGGAATTGGCCATCGAGCTCCTCAAAAAAGGAGCGACCGACTATGTGCTCAAAGACAGGCTTGCCAAGCTGCCCCCGGCCGTCAGGAGAGCTCTGGACGAACTTACCGAACGCGCGGAGCGCAGGAAGTTTGAGCAGGCTTTAAGGGAATCTGAAAAAAAATACAGGACTGTTTTCGACAACACCGGCACAGCCATGATTGCCGTAAAAGATGACGGAACCATTGTCATGGCCAATCACGAATTTGAAAAGCTCACCGGATTGGCAAAAAAAGAAATTGAACATAAAAAGAGCTGGCCGGATTTTATCTGCGCCGACGACCACAATAAAATCGCGAAACTAAAAAACAACTCCGGAAAGCTCCTGCAGGATGAAGCGGATAACCGGGAGGTTCGCTTTCTGGGTGCCGGCGGGGAAGCCCGGGACGTGCTGGTCACTATCTCCCCTGTGACGGATTTCAGCAATTATGTCATTTCCTTTCTGGACATAACGGGACGTAAAAAAGCCGAACGGGAATTGAAAAAGAGCGAAAACGAATTGCGCCAGAAAACCCTTCATCTGGAGGAGGCCAATACAGCCCTTAAGGTATTGCTAAAACACAGACAGGAGGATCAGACTCTGATTGAAGAAAGGGTGGTCTCCAATGTCAAAAAACTGGTTCTGCCATACGTTGAAAAGCTCAGAGTCCTCAAGCTGAGCGAAGCTCAGGCAGACCAGCTGGATATAATCGAGGAGAATTTAAAAGAAATCATCTCCCCTTTTTTACAAAACCTTACCGTGGAGCACTATGATCTGACCCCCCGTGAAATACAGATTGCCCATCTGGTTAAGGAAGGAAAGACCACCAAAGAAATCGCACAACTGTTAAACATATCCTCCACGGCGGTGGACTTTCACAGAAAAAACATTCGGGCGAAACTCGGCATTAAAAGTGACAAAATAAATTTGCGCTCATTTCTTTTGTCGATGCGTCCGCAACAGTAAAAACCGTCGGATATATTGAATCAGGCGTTTTGTTTTCCGAACAAATGCCGCCTGATGGCGAAGAAATATAAAACCAGATTTATTGCCACGACAAAGGCGCCCAGGATGTTTTGAATCTGTCCGGTAAGTCCGGCGGGATAGATCACCGGGATAAGATAGCGGACGACAAAGTCGCCGCTGTAGGCGCTTTCGCCACCGAGTTGCCGCAGGTGGTTCTCCAGCGGCGTGAGCGGACAGATCCAGCCTGAAAATTCAATGAAGGCTCCCCAGAAAGCCGCCGGCAAATGCAAAAAGGCGACTTTCGGCCGGTACAGCACCAAAAGACCGCCCGCCACAACAAAGGCGATAAACAAGAAGTGGATGACAATCACCGCATCCGCAAGGAGCGAGTACATGGTACCTCCGCGCACTTTCCCTTATTTACCACGAGTTTTCCAGCGACCATCTATCGGGGTTTAAATACAAAAGAGCCGGGAGAATACCATCCCGGCCCTCTCAACGGAAGATTTTTACTAAAATTTGAAGCTCAGGCCCAGCTTGAAGGCGGACATATCGACCTGAATGTCAGGTTTGGTATAGTCTATCTCCTGTTCGGATCTGAAAAAATAATAGTAGTTATATTCGGCGCGCAACAAAAGATTTTTCGTAATGGCAATCTCAAAGCCGATACCCGGTACCGCTCCGAAGTAAAAGCTGCTGTCCTTTTGATCATAGCCATATACTAAATCTTTTACCCTGTTTTCTCCTCCGCCGTAGGCCCAGCCGACCGAGATAAACGGCATGAAACGGTCAATGGCATAGCCCAGTCGGAACTTTGTCGAACCCAGCCAGTACAACTTGGATTCGCAACTGAATTCCGTATTGGGACAGGAAGACGAACCGTCGGCCTGCCCGAAATTAACTTCTGTCTCCGCACCAAGCACCAGATTGATGGGCAACTGGTAGTTGTATCCCAGAAAAAATCCACCCATACCTCCGTTCACATTGTGGTTGATGCTGTTCCAGCTGGAGCCTATCTCCCAGTCGCTGTTTCCGGTGAGGTACATTCCCTGACCGCCGACATAAAACCCGGTCCAGCGATAAGCTTTGCCCTGGGCCATGGCATTGGTCGAAAACAACAGCGCCGTCATAACAACAACGATAAATAATATTTTCCTCATTTTCGGCCCTCCTTTTTGTCTATCTATATAGTCTGCCGGCAGGGATTTCAATATATAAATCCCTTTCGGACGACGAGGGAAAAGATGCACCCCTTGGTGCGATATCCGTCATTTTGCGCTCCCTGAACGCAGGCCGGTCTCTTGTTGCATCTTTTTAATAAAATGCACAGCCGCCCTGGTCGAAATGGCTTTTTTACATACAAGTGTTTTTATGTTACAAATTGATGAAATATCGGTTTGAGAAGGAACCATCATGTTTGGCTGGTTCAAAAAGCTAAGAAGGGACAAGCTGACACGAATGTCCTTCCCCCCACAATGGGAGGAGATCATCAGCCGCAATATCCGCTATGATGCACTGCTTGATGAGAATGAGCGCAAAAAACTCAGGGAAATGGTGCAGATATTTGTTGCGGAAAAAAACTGGGAAGGCTGTGGCGGCCTGGAGTTGACCGACGAAATCCGCGTCACGATTTCCGCGATGGCCTGCATACTGATTCTTAATATCGAGCACAATTTTTATAAAAATGTTGAAACCGTGATTGTCTATCCCACGGAGGTGATCCCTCCCCAGCGTAAGCCTGGTTTTTTTGAGGTGGCCCTGGAGCCTCTGGAGGTGCCGGAGCCTCTCTCTGGTGAGGCCTTTCATCAGGGACCGCTGATTCTGGCCTGGGACGCGGTGCTCGAGGCCGTTTTCCATCCCGACTCCGGCTATAATGTGGTCTATCACGAATTCGCGCACAAACTGGATATGCAAGACGGCATCGCCGACGGCACGCCGCCGCTAGCAGGACGCAATAAATACCGCGACTGGGTGAGGACCCTCTCCGGCGAATATTTAAAGCTGCTGGCCGACGTAAAAA
>CAYWRV010000122.1:0-5930 GCA_964460865.1 uncultured Smithella sp.
AAAGCCTCGTCTACAAGCTCCGGCCAGACATGACAACAATCCGTATTCACTTGTATTTTACATATTTATGTTGACGCTGTCGGGTAATTTGTGCTTAGTTGCAACGAGTGTTTTAAACAAACTGTTCAACAAAGAAAGGAGAAGGTCATGAGAAAGTATTTCGCACCATTAGGAATCGTCGTGGTGATGGCACTTAGTCTGATAATTTTTGGCGGCTGCGCGGAAAAACAGGCGGTGGTCAAAGACGAATCGGTCCAGCAGCCGGCCCAAACGGCGACGCCCGCCCCGGCCCCGGCTCCGGTTCCTGCCCCGGCAACCGACGATGAGGCAGCCCGCAAGGCGCAGGCGGCCAGAGAGGCGGCAGCGAAAAGAAACGCAGCGGCGCTCGCGGCACTAAACATTCAGAATATTTATTTTGACTTCGATAAATCAAATATCCGCCCCGACGCCCGCGAAATCCTGAAAGCCAACAGTGAAATCTTCCTGAAAAACAGCGACTCCAAAATCGTAATCGAAGGGCATTGCGACGAGCGCGGAACAGCCGAATACAATATGGCTTTAGGCGAAAGACGCGCCCAGGAAGCCAAACAGTATCTGATCAACCTCGGTATCGATGCCTCACGCATGCAGACCATCAGCTATGGCAAGGAAAAACCTCTCGATACGCGCAGCACCGAGGAGGCCTGGTCGATTAACAGGCGCGCGCAATTCGTTCTTCAATAAACCGGCAAGGACAGGGTTTTGCAAACATCATTGAAACTTATTTTTTTGGCGGCGGTTTTGGCAATTTGCGGCTGCGCGACCTCGTCGGATATCCGGGGGTTGCGTGCTGAGCTCAATCAGCGCATGGATGAAAAAGTGGCCGCAGTGGATGCCCGTATGGAGGCGCGGGCCGCCAAACTACTCGAGGAGCATAAGGAAAGCGCTGCGGAGCTTGCGGCCATCCGCAAGAGCCATGCCAACACCAGCGCTGACTTTACCGAGATCCGCGACCAGCTCCAGCAACTGCGGGGCCAGATAGAAACACTCAAAAAGGAAACTGCCGCAGGCGCGCCGAAGGATGATGAGCTGAAGGCGAGAATCGAGGCTCTGGCGATGAAGATAAATTTCATCGAAAATTTTCTGGAAATCGGAAAAAAGGAAACCTCCAATGATGCCAACGAGTCAGCGACCGCGAGAGATCAGGGAAAATCGGATAAAGCCGGAGCTTATGCAGCCGCCTATCAGACCTTTAAAAACGGTAATTACGCCAAAGCCAGAGAGGCGTTTCAGGAATTTCTGACCACCTACCCTTCCGGTGAATATGCGGACAATGCCCAATACTGGATCGGCGAGTGCTACTTCTTCGAAAAACAATTCGAAAAAGCCATTCTGGAGTACGAAAAGGTCACCAGAAAATTCCCCAGCAGCAACAAGGTGCCCTATGCTCTTGTAAAGCAGGCTCTTTCTTTCCAGAACCTGGGTGATAAGGCCAGTGCCAAACTGCTGCTGCAGCAGGTCATCAAGGAATATCCCGATACCAGCCAGGCAAGGGTCGCCCGTTCCAAGCTTCAGGAACTGCGCTGAATCACAACATTTAAAAAAAGGGCTTCATCCGAAGCCCTTTTTTGTTTCTCCCCTTTCCATCAGACCCAGAATTATCTTGACAAAAAAACTTTCCTGCATCTAAAGTTCGGTGCGTTTCGTGAGGCCTCTCTCATGAACCGCACTCACCCTTTTACAAAGAATATGCGCTGCCAATGGCTTTTTGCCTGCCCGGGTAAAAAGCGTTCGTGCATTCATTACAGGTAGAGAAAGGAGAATGTTACTTTGGAATTCAAAATGTTTGAAGGAAAAATCGTGCTGGTTACCGGAGCGACAGCGGGTATGGGAAGAGCAACTGCGATCGCTTTTGCCCGGGAGGGGGCGAAAGTGGTCATGGCGGCCAGACGCGCCGAGCGCGGGCGGGAAGTTGTGGATCAAATCGCCGGTTTCGGCGGCGAATCCATCTTTGTCCAAACGGATGTCCGCAATCCCCTAGATGTCGATAACCTATTTAAAACCATTATGGACAAATACGGCCGCCTGGACTTCGCCTTTAACAATGCGGGCGTTTCCTCTCCCCATAATCCGATCGTCACCAAATATGAGGATGATGAATGGGACCGGATCATGGAAACCAATCTGCGCGGCGTCTGGCTGTGCATGAAGCATGAAATCGACATCATGAAAAAACAGGGGGGCGGGGTAATTGTCAATACCGCCTCCATTCTCGGTGTCGTGGGTGACTGGGGACTGAGTCACTACTCTGCATCGAAGCACGGAAGCCTGGGACTGGCCAAAACGGCCGCACTGGAGTATTGCAAAGACAATATCCGTATCAACACAATCTGCCCCGGCCCTATCCTTACGGAAATGCTGGAATTTGCGCTGCCGTTCATGCCCAAAATGCTCGACGTGATGGCCAGCAAAACAGCCCTGCGCCGCATCGGCCAACCGGAAGAAATCGCCGGCGCAGCTATGTGGCTTTGCACTGATGAGGCGGCATTCATGATGGGCAAGGAAATCGCCATCGACGGCGGGTACATCACCTATTAAACGACACGAGGAGAGATAAATTGAATACGAAAAGATATCAGGACAAAGTTGTAGTGATCACCGGCGGTAATTCCGGCATCGGCAGGGCAACCGCTCTTGCCTTCGCCCGGGAAGGCGCCGAGGTGATTATCGCCGCCCGCCGTGAAAAGGAAGGAAACGAGGTGGTACAGGAAATAAAATCCATGGGCGGCAGCGCCCTGTTTGTCAAAACGGACCTGCGCGAGCCGGATCAAATCGAAGCCCTGTTCGCCCGGATCAGGGAAAAATACGGCAGGCTCGATTGCGCCTTCAACAATGCGGGTGTGTGGCCGGCCATGAAATGGACCGCGAATTATACGCTCGAAGAATTTGATGAGGTCATGAATATCAACGTCAAGGCTGTGTGGCGCTGCATGAAGCATGAAATTCCCCTGATGATTGAAACGGGCGGCGGCTCTATCGTCAACACATCATCGATCTCCGGCTGGGGAGGCTGGGAAGGCACTTCTCTATACACATCGAGCAAACATGCGGTAATCGGCCTCACCCGGGCGGCAGCGGTGGAATTCGGCCGCAAGAACGTGCGCATCAATGCCATCTGTCCCGGCATCACCGAAACACCGATGCTGGAGCGACAACTGGCCGAAGGCGGCGAGGCGATGAAAAAGGCGTTGCTCGATATCACGCCCCTGGGGCGCTTCGGCAAACCTGAAGAAATCGCTGGTGCGGTACTGTTTCTGTGCTCTCAGGCCGCCTCTTACATTACCGCCAAAAGCATCGTTGTAGCCGGCGGCCAGGGAATCAGAACATGAAATAAAAGAAATACCCTGCAAGTTATGCCCGCAGCGCCCCTGCGTACGGAAAATCCCTCACGCCGGGGCGTTGCAGGCACACCTGATCAAGCGACACCTCTCCCACCGGATCGCCCCGTTTAATATTCACAGAAAATAGTTTTAATTTGCCCCGTTGAAGGTTACGGCGGTAACGGGCGGCCGCGTTTCAATCGCGACACAGGACAAATGCGGGGTTTTACGTCTTCAGGTCTTCAGGTGCAAAACCGGCAATCCCAGATGGCGCCTGGCTGTTTCACCTTTGAAGCGTGTCTGCTCCCTGGCAGTGGGGAGCCCCCTTCTCCCCCTGCCCATCTTGTCCATCAGATGAGTTGAGCCCAGATGCAGCGTGTGCTTGCCGAATTTCTCCGCCAGCTCGTCTGCCGCTGCATAAACATCCCTGATTTTTTCCACCTGCACGGGATCGTCGAAAAGGCTGTACTGGATGCAGGCATCCGGCACCAGGTTCTGTAAAATAACGCCCGTGGCGCGGTACAGCTCGCCCGGCCGGTAACAGTCGTCAAACAAAGCGCGCACCACAGGGCTGAATTCCATAGGGCAGGCGCAGGGTCGCGAAAGGGCCGCCTCGCGGCCGACCGCATCGAAGTTCTGTTTTTTCAGATACACCAGGATTTTCCCCGGCGCCAGACTGTAGCGCCTCGCTTTAATACAGGCGGACTCCGCATTACGCATAAGCTGGGCGAAAAGATAGGCCTCATCCGTAGTCGGAGGCGTAAATGTCTTTGTTTTGCTGATTGAGGCGTAAACGCTTTTTTCTTCGGAAACCACCGGGTAAACCGACTCGCCGCGCAGCTCCCGCCAGATTTCCACGCCGGGCTTGGTCAATCTCCGCCGCACCGTATCTTCGGACATTCGTGCAAAGCCCAGCGCGGTGCGCACGCCGAACTTGGCCAGATAATTGGTGGTGGCAGGACCTATCCCCCAGACTTTTTCCACCGGCAGATCGTTCAAATAGCACGCAATCTGCCTGCCCGGTATCACCGTCAGTCCCGAGGGCTTTTGATGCTTGGAGGCAACCTTGGCCAATACCTTGGTGATGCTAAGCCCCACTGAGACGCCGATGGCCAGCTCCCTTTCGATCTCTGTTTTCATTCTGAGGGCGATTTCTTCATAGGAAGCCTTCAGGGCGCGGCGCATCCCGGTGATGTCGGCAAAGGCCTCATCAATGGAGTACTCCTCCACATCGGGCGTAAAGCGCCGCATTACGGCAAACAGCCGGCGGGAAAACAGGCTGTAGGTTTCATAGTCCGACGGCAGGACAATGAGCCCCGGACAGATCCTGCGTGCCTCATGCAGGGGGACACCGCGCTGGACGCCCAGCCTCTTGGCCGTATAACTGGCGCAGGAGACAATCCCGCGCTCGCCGCCTGTGACCAGCGGCTTTCCCTTTAGTTCCGGGTGAATCGCCTCTTCGCAGGAGGTAAAAAACGCGTCCCCGTCGATATGCACGATGGCCCGCGGCCAGGAACGAAGAGAAAAAATCAGATCAGACATAAAACAGCCCCCCGGCTATGAGCAGAGCTACAATTAAGCACATTCACCACAAGCCACAAGATTTTTCACCCGTTCGTGCTGAGTTTTTGTTACCGTTCATGCTGAGCCTTAATAACCGTTCGTGGTGAGCCTGTCGAACCACGAACGGCTAATCATATTCCCGCTCCCCCCTTCGACAGGCTCAGGGCAGGCTTCGACAGGCTCAGGGTACGCGGTTAAAGTGGATTAAAGAAAATATGTCCATCACCTGGCCGCCAGCTTCCACCCCCGGCCCGCTAAAGCAGGCCTCCCCCGCCGGCGGTGGACACAAAGTGGTAAACTTCACGTTTTATTGATTCATGCTGAGCCTTAATAACCGTTCGTTGTGAGCTTTCAAATGCCCGTTCATGCTGAGCCTGTCGAAGCATCCTTTGCCTTTAGCCTCTGGCTTTTATCCTTTAGCCTTTAGCCTTTATCCTTTATTCACGAACCACGAGCCATGAGCCAATCGCTAGTCACCATTCATCTAGCCCTCTAACCCTCCAATCCTCTAACCTTCTAATCTTCTAATCCCCTTCCGGACCTCTTCACACCGCCACTGGCTTTGGCCTTATTTATGATACTTTCTCACCAGCGCGGTGACGACCCCCGCAATACGCAGCTCCTCTTGTGGAACAATCGGCGGATATTTCGGGTTGGCCGCCTCCAGCGTGATCGCCTTTCCCTTCCGGCGAAAGTACTTCATCGTCCAGTTGCCGTCCACCTCCGCCAGAATGATATCACCGTTTTTCGGCTGGCGTCCCCGCTGCACGATCACCAGATCATTTTCCATGATCCCCGCGCCGCTCATGGAATCACCGGTCACCGACAGCAGAAAAGAAGTTTCCGGATTCCCCACCAGGTACTCGTCAAAGGAAATAATATCGCGCAGCTCTTCTTCCGCCGGCGACGGAAACCCGGCGCAGACCTTACCGCTCACCTGCATCTCCACCACACGGTAAAAAGGCCTCAAGGCCTCTGGAATCAGGCGTTTCCCCTCCTGTGTGCCAC
>CAYWRV010000123.1:0-5927 GCA_964460865.1 uncultured Smithella sp.
AGACGGCAAAAAGGCAGGTCCCGGCAAGGTGCGCAACGTCCATCAATATCTGGAAAAGAAAAACATGTACCGTCAGCTTTTTTCCTGTGCCTACAATATCTTCAATAAGGGAGGAAATAAAGAGGCGATTAAAGACATGATTATCCGGGCTGTCCAATTCGATAAAAGAACCAATGAGTATATCGGGCCGGTTTCCAGGTTCATGTATCGGGTCATCCCCGATTACTGGTACAGGCGCGACAGGGAAATGTTTAACTGATATGCCAGGACGCAAAACCGGAAACTTATACCGTTACTGGCATGGCAATCTGGCCTCCGGCAAAAAGCACGGCACAAAGGGCCGACTGGATAGCGTCGCTGCCTTAGCCAATGGACAAGATTGTATGTGGAAGCAAAAAATTGTCACCCCTGAACATGTGCTGTCTAAAATCGACCCCGGCATGCGGATTTTTTTGGGTACAGGCATGGCGGAACCACGGACGCTGGTCAGGAGTCTGATGGAGTCGGAGCAGGTCAACCTGCAGGACCTGGAGCTCATTCAACTGGTGAGCCTGGGCGACCTGGTGGCGATCGATGAAAGGTACGCGCGTAAGTTCCGCCTGAAGACATTTTTTTCCGGCTGGATTGCCTCCGACGCGATCAGCCAGGGAAGAGTTGACTTGATTCCCAGCCGCTTCTCCCGTGTGCCCTGGCTTTTCAAGACAGGCGCGATAAACATCGATGCCGCCTTCATTCAGATTACACCGCCTGACGACAATGGCTATGCCTATCTGGTCGGCGTGTCCGCGGAAAGGCAGGCCATGGAAATGGCCAAAATAGTCGCAGGGGAGATCAACGACCAGATTCCCCGGACAATGGGCGACACACTGGTGCACGTGGACGAATTCAACTACCTGATCAGAGCCACAGACCCGCCCTACTATGTCAACCGCTGGCCCCTGCAGGATGTCTATCTGAAAATCGCCGCCAACGTCGCACAGGTCATCCGTGACGGCAGCTGCATTACATACGGCCTGGGTCCTCTTTTTGAAGCTCTGGCCAAAACTCTGGCCACCAAAAGAGACCTGGGCATCCACTCCCCGTTTTTTACAGACGCCCTGATGGAACTGGTCAAAAGCGGGGCGGTCAGCAACCGCTACAAAGGCGTTTTTCGCGGCAAGTCCTGCGCCTCTTATGTCATCGGCACCAAAGAGCTGATGGCCTGGCTGGATATGAACCCTCTTTTGGAATTCCAGCCCCAGGATATCGTGATGGACCCCGGGACGATCGCTCTGAATGATAATATGGTCGCCATTTTTCCCGCCCGGAAAGTTGACCTGACCGGCGATATTGCCCTGCATACCGGCAAGGGGAACGTGACCGCCGGCCCCGGCAATGTCCAGGAGCTTTTCGCCGGCGCCGGACAGTCGAAAAACGGCCGGACGATTTTCGCTCTCCCCAGCCGTAATCGTAAAGGGCAGCCCAATATCAAAATCTCGCTCGATGAGTACCCGTTTCAGTTTGCCAATCGCGAGTCGATGGACATGGTGATCACCGAATACGGCGTGGCCTACCTGCTGGGGAAGACGCTGCGTGAGCGGGCGCAGGCGATCATTGAAATTGCGCATCCGGACGACCGCGAAGAGCTGGTCCGCCAGGCCAAAGAAAGAAAAATGATTTACGCCGATCAGATATATTTTGCCGAGTCGGGTCATCTGTATCCGGAAAAGATGGCCTGCTCGCACAGATTTAAAGATCTTCTGACCGTTCGCTTCCGCGCCATAAAACCGTCCGACGAAGAGGAGATGCGCAGGCTCTTTTACCGTTTTTCCGACCAGGCCGTGTATTACCGCTACTTCAGCCCTATTAAAACGATGCCCCACAAGAGGATGCAGGAATATGTCAATGTGGATTACCGCACTACCATGTCCATTGTGGCGATCATCGACGAGGCGGGGGTGGAAAAAATAATCGGCGAGGCGCGCTACGTTAAATCTAAGGACGATCCCTTTGCCGATACGGCGTTCATTGTCGATGAAAATTATCAGGGTATGGGTATTTCCACCTACCTGTTCAATCTCCTGATCCGCGCGGCGCGCGAGGAGGAGATTACCGGATTGAAAGCCGATGTTCTTGAAAGTAACCGGGCGATGCTGAAAGTGTATGAAAAAGCCATCTACCCGGTGCAGACCGTGCTTATCGGCGGCCTATACAAGGTGACGATTCCTTTTGAGCCGCCCGCGCCGCCCGTGTGAGCCGCCGCTTCGCCGCCGGATCCGTGATTCTTTAATGAGTTCCGGCCGTCGACCGGTATCCGCTGGTGCGCTGGTAATACGCACGGATTATAGCGATTGCCTGAATCTGACAGCTGGAAATCGTGGATGCCGGAGGTTGATGAATCATGGTTCTGATAGCTCAACTGAAAAATCCGAAATTTTATCTGCTCATCTTTTTAGATATCGTTCTTTTTGCCGTCTCACTATTCATGGCTCACCTGGTGCGCCATGAATCCGGATTTCAAAACGATCATCTGTGGTGGCTTGCCGGTTTGCTTGCATGGATGATCCCTCTTAAGTCTATCGTTTTTTCCCTCATCGGTCTATACGGCGGTATGTGGCGCTTTACAAGCTTGCGCGATCTGCGCCTTCTGGCCACTGCCTGTCTGTTATCCACCATGCTTGTCCTCCTGGTCTTTATGGCCCTTCCCCGGTTTGAAGGCCATTCGCTGGGCATTTTTTTTATCGACGGCATCCTCACCTTTGTGCTGACCGGTGGCCTGCGCCTTGGCATACGCTACTATTTTGCAATACAGGAGAAAACAGTCACACCTAAAAGGTCGGCGCACCCTCGCCACGCGACAAAAGTATTGATTGTGGGTGCCGGCCGCGCTGGTGAGAAAATACTGCGCGAAATTCTTGAAAACAAAATGCTGAACTATAAGGTTCTGGGATTTATCGACGACGATCCGGCAAAGAAGGGCCTATCCATTCACGGTGTGCGGGTGTTAGGTGATGTTTCCGGCCTTGCCGACATTGCGGCGCGGCTGGATATCGAACAAATTTTCATCGCCTTGCCCTCCGCCGACGGAAAGACGACCCGCAGAATTGTCGACGCCTGCCTGGCAACGGGTATTTCCCACAAAATATTGCCGGGCATCGGTGAGCTGATTGACGGCCGGGTCAGCACCAAGATGCTGCGCGACATCAGCTACGAGGACTTGCTGGGGCGCAAGCCGGTCCGGCTGGACAACAGAGGCATCCGCGACTACCTTGACGGCCGGGTTGTCCTGGTGACGGGCTGCGGCGGCTCCATCGGTTCCGAATTATGCCGCCAGATTGTCAAATACCAGCCCGCGAAGCTCATTTTACTCGACGCCGGAGAACTCAATTTGTTTAAGATCCAGATGGAGCTGCGCAACGAGCTCTATATGAACAACTTCGAGACGGTGCTCGGTCAGGTACAGGATAGTCACCTCATAAACAGGATTTTTGAAAAATTCCGGCCGGACGTCGTATTTCATGCGGCCGCCTATAAACATGTTCCGATGATGGAAAATAACCCCTGGCAGGCGGTCGATAACAACATCGTCGGCAGCCGTGTTCTCATGGAAGCGGCGATCAAACATAACGTGAAACGTTTTGTTCTGGTCTCCACCGACAAGGCGGTACGCCCGACCAATGTCATGGGAGCGAGTAAACGGGTGACGGAACTCATCATGCAGTGCTGTCAGGGTAACGGTACGAAGTTTGTGGCAGTGAGATTCGGAAATGTTGTCGGCTCTTCCGGCTCCGTTATACCCTTTTTCCGTCGCCAGATCGCGCATGGCGGACCCGTGACCGTGACGCACCCGGAAGTCAATCGCTTCTTTATGACCATCCCGGAGGCCGCGCAGATGATTTTGCAGGCCGGCATGATGGGAGAAGGGGGTGAGATTTTTGTTTTGAAAATGGGCACGCCGGTTAAGATAGCCGACATGGCGCGTGACCTGATCCGCCTTTCAGGCAAAGAGCCGGATGAGGACATTAAAATTGTTTATACCGGGTTGCGTGAGGGCGAAAAACTCTATGAGGAACTGATCACGGAAGGAGAGGATATTTTGCCTACCACCCACAAAAATGTGCTGGTTCTGAAGAGCAATGGCTGCCTCGACAACACGTCCGGCTATGAGGAAGCCAGGCGAAAACTTGACCGGCAAATAGACGAGCTTGTGGTGTTGGCATCCAGCTACTACGCGCAGGCGATTAAAGAAAAGCTAAAGGAAATTGTGCCTGAATATACACCTCAGAAAAACGAAAGTGTCTTGTGAGCGGGCAAAAAAACCGGTTGCATGGAAAATCCGCCGGCCATCGCCTTGCTCATCCGGGCATCCTGCCCAGGCCTTCCGCCCAGCAGAATGATCTTATACAAAGCCCCGGCCGATTACGCTTTTGGCACAGTCACTGTCAGGACATGATTAAATGGTATTTATAAAGGAGCAACAAAAAACATGAAACAGATACTGGTTACCGGCGGCTGCGGCTTTATCGGCTCGAATTTCATCCGTCACATATTGGAACTAGATACAGATGACCGCGTAATTAACCTAGACAAACTCACCTATGCCGGTAACCCGGCAAATCTGGCCGGCATGGAAAAAAACCCGCGCTACAGCTTCGTGAAAGGCGATATTGCCGACGCGCAACTCGTCAGGGAAATATTTTCCCACGAGCTCATCGACACGGTCGTACACTTTGCTGCCGAATCCCACGTGGACAGAAGCATCACCGGCCCGGCCGAATTCATCCACACCAACATACTGGGAACCTTCAACCTGCTGGAAGCCGCGCGCGAGGCATGGCTGAAGACACCCATGCCCGGCGTCGATGCCACGGAGGGGGGCTGCCGTTTTGTGCATGTCAGCACAGATGAGGTTTACGGATCGCTGGGGGAGACGGGCGCCTTTCAGGAAACCACTCCTTACGACCCCCGTTCCCCTTATTCCGCCAGCAAGGCCTCTTCCGACCATCTGGTGAGCGCCTACTTCCATACCTACGGGCTGCCGGTGTTGATTACCAACTGCTCCAACAATTACGGCCCCTATCAGTTTCCGGAGAAACTGATCCCGCTGGTCATCAACAACGCCCTTCAGGGGAAATCCCTGCCGGTTTACGGTGACGGTAAAAACGTCCGCGACTGGCTCTACGTAATCGACCACTGCCGCGCTATCCGTACGGTGCTCGAAAAAGGCCGTCCGGGTGAAACATACAACATCGGCGGCAACAGTGAAAAACAAAACATTGAAGTCGTCCGCACCATCTGCGACATTCTCGATGAAAAAACCGGCAGGCTTCCCGATGGGAAAGAGCGCCGCTCACTGATTGCCTACGTCAAGGATCGCGCCGGCCATGACCGCCGCTACGCCATTGACGCCACCAAAATCACCACCGAGCTGGGCTGGGCCCCGCAGGTGGCCTTTGCCGAAGGCATGGAAAAAACCATCGACTGGTACCTGGCCAACAAAGCCTGGATCGCCTCCGTCACCGACGGCAGCTACCGGGAGTATTATGAGAAGATGTATGGGAAGAGATAGGCGACAGGCCATAGGCTATAGGCTATAGGCAATAGCCCCTTGCCTATAGCCCATCATTTATTCAAAAGGATTTATACATATGAACGGAATTAAAAAAGGAATCATTTTAGCGGGGGGAGCCGGAAGCAGGCTCTACCCTCTGACCCTGGTGGCCAGTAAGCAACTGCAGCCGGTTTACGACAAGCCGATGATCTACTATCCGCTGGCCACACTCATGTCGGCGGGCATCCGCGACATACTGATCATCTCCACCCCGCAGGACACGCCGCGATTCGAGACCCTGCTCGGTGACGGCAGTCGCTGGGGGATAAAGCTTTCCTACAAAGTGCAGCCGGAGCCCAAAGGCATTGCCCAGGCATTTCTGGTCGGCGAGGAATTC
>CAYWRV010000124.1:0-5814 GCA_964460865.1 uncultured Smithella sp.
CGCGCTTTGCGCCATAAAATGGACACCGGCAAAGACGATCACTTTGGCGTCTGATTCCGCCGCCGCCCGGGCAAGAGCCAGCGAATCGCCCAGTACATCGGCGATTTCCTGAATCTCAGGCCTCGCATAGTAATGAACCAGTAAAATACCCTGTTTTTCCCTGAGCAGTTTACGGATCTTTTTTTGTTGGGGTGTCATGAGTTTAACCTTTCCTAGAGTGAGATCTTTCCTAGCGCAAATGTGCACATAGTTCAAGAGGCAGAATCGTTGGCTGCCTGCAGATCACATCTTATGTGACTTCGATCTTTTTTTCATATTGACAATGGTTGAGTCTCTGATAATGTGCCTCCGATTAAAGCCATGGAGATGAATCGGTGATTTCATTGGAAGAGGCCCGTCAGATCGTTCTTGGTGCCTGTCGGCCGCTGGGTATGGAAAAAGTGGACATTCTGGCAGCCTGTGGTCGCGTCATCGGTGAGGATGTTTATTCTCCGCGCGATATTCCGGCGCGCGCCAACTCGGCAAAAGACGGTTATGCGCTGCGGGCGGCTGATGTGCAGGGGGCGCGTGCCTCAAAACCGGTGGAGCTCAAAGTGACGGAAACAATAGCCGCCGGCAGACTGCCCCGGGTGCGCATCGGAAAGGGACAGGCGGCGCGCATCATGACCGGTGCGGTCATTCCCGAAGGGGCGGACGCAGTTGTCTGCCGTGAGGACACGCAGGAAAAGGGACAGACGGTGCTGGTGAAAATCACCGTGCCCGCCGGATTGGAAATTCGTGAAGCGGGCGAGGATGTCCGGAAGGGGGAGCTGGTGGTCAAAGCCGGCAGTGTGCTTCGTCCCGGGCTGATCGGCCTCATGGCCTCACTTGGTAAATCGTTTGTTTATGTCCATCAAAGGCCCCGCGTAGCCATACTCTCCACCGGCGATGAACTGGTGGAAATTGACCGGGAACCGCCTGCCGGCAAGATTGTCAATTCCAACAGCTACTCGCTGGCCGCCCTGGTTGGCGCCTGCGGCGGGATACCGGTCATGCTGGGGATCGGCCGCGACCGGAAGGCGGAACTGGCGCGATTATTCAGACAGGCCCGACAGGCGGATATCATTCTTTCTTCCGGCGGGGTCTCCGTAGGAGATTTTGATTTTGTCAAAGATGTGATGCGCGATATCGGTAACGAGATGCACTTCTGGCAGGTGGCTATGCGACCGGGAAAGCCGCTGGCCTTCGGCTCTGTAGGCGGAGTGCCCCTGTTCGGCCTGCCGGGAAACCCTGTTTCCGTAATGGTGTCCTTCGAGCAGTTCGCCCGTCCCTACCTGCTGAAAATGCAGGGATATACCAACATCTTCCGGCCCGTGATGAAGGCCGTGAGCGCAAGCAGCATCAAAAAACAGGTAGGCCTCAAACACTTCCTCAGGGTTGTGGTCAGCTATGAAAACGGCAGGTATATGGCGCACCTTACCGGCGAGCAGGGATCCGGCATATTGAAATCAATGGCGATGGCCAACGCTCTCATGGTTATCCCCGAGCAGAAAGCCTCTGTTAAAAAAGGCGAGGAAGTTCTGGTGCAGCTGCTTGACGAATTTGCGGCCGGAGGGGCGACCAACCACCCCGGTCTTGTTTTCGGCCAGGCGGCCGAAGTATAAAAATTTGTTCAGGAAAGGAATTGTATGCGTAAACTGATCGCGTGTGTTTTATTGTTGCTTATGAGCGTGCCGGCATGGGCGGCCGCGCCGGAAACGGAGGAACAAAAGGCTCTCTATGCGCTGGGCGTACACATGGCCAGGCAACTGTCCGTTTTCAATCTCTCTGCGGGTGAGTTTGAATTTGTGAAAGACGGCATGATGGATGTTGCAGCCGGCAAAAAACCTCTTGCCGAGCCGGAAGCGTACGGCCAGAGTATCAACGCCCTGGCGCAAAGCCGGATGCAGGCCGCGGTAAAGAAACACAAGGAGGCGGGAGCGTCCTTTCTGGAAAAGGAGGCGGCCGTCCAGGGAGCCAAAAAAACAGCGAGCGGCCTGATTTTCCGCGAACTCCGCGCGGGGAGCGGTGCGATGCCCAAAGCCTCTGATACGGTCAAGGTGCATTATGCGGGTACGTTTATCGATGGCAATGAATTTGACAGTTCGCTCCGGCGCGGCGAACCGGCGGAATTTCCGTTGGGTCAGGTCATCCCCTGCTGGACGGAGGGGGTGGCCATGATGAAAGCGGGGGGTAAGGCCAGGCTCGTTTGCCCCTCCGATATTGCCTATGGCGATGAGGGCAGACCTCCGGTGATTCCCGGCGGGGCAACGCTCGTATTCGAGGTGGAACTGCTTGAAGTAAAGGCGCCCGTGAAGCCGGCAGAAAAACCGGAAACAACGCCCAAAACCGGTAAGAAGAAATAACGGCTGTGCGTTAATATAAATAAAGAGGGGAAGGAACTATTATGCGTAAATTAATGGTAATTGTTATTGTCGCGATGGTTGCCGTCTGTGGCTGCTCGCCTCAGGCGCCGAAAACGGAGGAACACAAAGCATTCTATGCACTGGGAGCTCATTTGAATAAACAGCTGTCTGTTTTTGATCTGACACCGGAAGAGTTCAAGTATGTGCAGCAGGGCATGGCCGACTCGGCTGCCGGAAAGAAACTGGCGGTGGAGCCGGAGGAGCAGTTAAAAAAACTCGGTGAGCTGGCGCAAAGCAGAATGGAAAGAGCAACAGTAAAACAAAAAGAGAAATCCAAAGCCTACCTGGAAAAAGCAGCCGCCGAAAAAGGCGCGCAAAAAATGGAATCCGGCCTCATTTACACGGAGCTTAAAGCGGGCACGGGAGCGCAACCAGGGGCGTCGGATATCGTCAGAGTCCATTATGTCGGCAAACTTATTGACGGCACCGAGTTTGACAGCTCCGTGAAGCGCGGCCAACCTGTTGATCTGCCCCTGAATCAGGTCTTCCCCTGTTGGGCGGAAGGTGTGCGGATGATGAAGGTCGGGGGCAAGGCGAAACTGGTTTGTCCCTCCGACATCGCCTACGGCGACCGGGGACGTCCGCCCGTGGTTCCCGGTGGAGCGACGCTGATTTTCGAGGTGGAGTTGCTCGGGACAAAAGAGCAGCCGGCTCAGGCCACGCCTCCTGCGCCTCCGTTGCCTCCTGCTCCCAAAGGGAAGAAGTAGGGTCGGGGAAAAATATCGTATTCAAAAGCAGCGCGCGGTCGTAAACCGCACGCTGCTTTTTTTCGAAATGCTTGATGGGCAGTAGGTGAGTCAATCCGTTTTGATTGTTTTTTTAATGCGGTGGCGCTCGAGCGCCAGTTCAATCAGTCTGTCGAGCAGCTTAGGGTAGGGAAGGCCGGTGGCGGCCCAGAGTTTGGGATACATACTGATGCTGGTGAAGCCGGGCAGTGTGTTGACCTCATTTAAGTAAAATTCCCCTGTATTTCTATCGAGAAAGAAATCCACTCTTGCCATTGAGCTGCAATTGAGTGCCAGGTAGCCGGCCAGCGCGCATTTGCGGATGGCCGCGGCCAGGCGGGAAGGAATTTTCGCGGGAATGTTCATCTTTGCTCCCTCCGGGTCGAGATATTTCGCCTCGTAGGAATAAAACTCATGGGCGGGGATGATTTCGCCCAGAATTGACGCCTCCGGTTTGTCGTTTCCCAGTACCGAGCATTCCACTTCACGGCAGTCGATCCCTGTCTCGATCATGACGTGCGTGTCGAATTCAAACGCATATTGTATAGCGCCGGCCAGTTCCTTTTTTGTTTTGACTTTGCTGACACCCACGGAAGAGCCGGTGTGTACCGGCTTGACAAAAAAAGGCGGCCGGAGTTCTCTGGCGGCCGTGTCGGTAATCCTTTTCGGATGCTGCCGCCATTCATGGCGGCTTAGAGTAATCCAGGGAACCACGGGAATCCCCGCCTGCCCAAGCAGCCGTTTGGCGATATCTTTATCCATGCCCACGGCAGAGCCGGCCACATCGGCACCCACATACGGGACCATCGCCAGCTCCAAAAGCCCCTGCATGGTCCCGTCCTCGCCGTAGGTTCCATGCAGGACGGGAAAGACCACATCGACCACCACCTGATTGCCTCCATCCTCTAGATTGCAAAGATAAAGCCTGCCGTGGCGTTCAAAGTGGTTAACCAGCCAGGTGCCTGTTTTTTTAAGCTCGAGAACCTTACCGAAATCCTGATGCGAAACGATTTCCGGCCTGGGCTGCACATACCAGCGTCCGTCGCGGTCGATGCCGATGGCGATTACATTATACTTTCTCTTGTCCAGTGCCTCTGCTACGGAGGCAGCCGAGCAGGTGGAAACATCATGCTCTCCGGAGCGCCCGCCGTAGAGAAGGCCTACGGTAAGTTTTGAGGTCCCGGCGGTTTTTTTTATTTGCTTCATGAGTAATTTAAAAAATCTGATTGTAAACAGATGGCTTTCTATTTTTCGTTATGGTTTCCCCCCGGCAATTTATATCCGCGGGCCAGGTTTTAAAACCCCCTTGCCGATATACGCAAAACATCGATACTGTAACTTCATTAGTGCAAAAGAAGCAAAAAAACAACCGGCATCGACTGAGATAAGTCCATTTTGTCGAATATTTCCGGCCATACCTGTTTCCAGCCGGGCAGGCTTATTGAAGGAGATTCAATAAATGTAGGCAATGGCTGCGCCTGCCGAGAAACTGTCTGTGTATTGGCCTTCGATATTCAGGCGGAAACCCCTTATCAGGGGGATGTCCGCACCGAAATACCCGCCCACGGGTGACCTGTTTTTTAAAACTGTTTTTTCCGTACCAAAGAGCAGGCCGGGAACATTCAACGAAGACCTGACGTCGGCGCGGGCAAGATATACAAAGGGTCCTGCATAGGCCCGGATATCGTAAGGAAGGGTAAGCTGCAGGCCGCCGCCGAAATTGATGTCCCACAGGTTTTTAATTTTCAGATCGGCCACCAAAGGTGACCCATTGTACAACAGAGGTGTTTCATCAGAATATTTTCCCGGATTGAAATTACCTTGAACAAAAAGACCGGCACCGAAGAAGCTGTTGACCGGATAAAATACTTTTGCGCCGGCAGTACCCATAAATTGCCAGGTATCACGAAAATCATTTTCGCCGTTGCCGTAAACAGTAGATCCGAAGCGGAACACGTCGAACATTTTCATTTCTGCCGCCGCCAGGCGCGCGTAGATTTCCCAGATGCCGGCTTTTCCCCATGCTGCATGCGAATAAATTATATTCTGCCTCACCTTATAGTGCATATGATTCTTGTATGTGTCTGTGTAGTAGCGGAAACCGATGGCGGTGTTCAGCCCTCCGGTTGTGCTGGAAAGGGTTTGAGGCGGTCCGAACATGCCGCCCGCATGGACGTGCGTATGAAAAACCATCAGCAAAAAAACGAATATAATGCCAGTAAGCTGTTTTTTCACAATAGCTCCATTGTATTAAGTTGAATTTTCGGTCCCGGCCTATTTTGTTACTGATGGCCGGATCTCATTTTCCCTGAACAGAAGCGATCTTGCCCGGCGCGCTTTTACGCTTTTCAGGCGGTATTGCACATAGGCATTACGCATCGCCGTGTAGGGATCGATGGCGGCCCCGATCAGTGACTCATACTCGCCGATTCTCAGTGAGGCGCTGTTGACATAGTCAAAAGCGGTAAGTGCCGTGGAGGCATACCAGGGGCAGAAATAAGAAGTGGGATACAATAAATGCCGGTCGATGAAGGTTGCGCTGTCGCGCGTACTCGATGGCCCGAAAACCGGCCAGACGATATAAAAGCCGTGTCCCACTCCATAGACACCCAGCGTCTCGCCCAGGTCTGTGTCCTGTTTCTGAA
>CAYWRV010000125.1:0-5796 GCA_964460865.1 uncultured Smithella sp.
CCGGTGCAACATGAAGCGAAACAGGTGAGCAAGAGGTAGCGATGCAGGAAATTCTGGTAGTGGCGGCAATCGTCCTCGCGATTTATTTCGTTCCGCGTCTGATGGGCAACAAATCCTCATCATCGCCCCAATCAAAGCAGGATGCCCGCCCAGAAAACGTAACCCGGCCCGATGTCAAAATTGCCAAAATCAGCCTGACCGGCCGGATGCGCCTGGCCATTTTGCTGACGCTTGTCTGGATTATCGCCTGCGCCGTTTACTTCAGGCCGTGGGAAGGCAACCGATCGCTGTTTATTTTGGCCACGCTTGTGCCGGCGACGGTTTTTTGGGGCGCAATCTGGGTGTGGTTCGGCTATAAAAAACACCGTCGCTGATGAATTACCAGCCGTCCTTTGGTGTAATCTTCGACTCTATCAGGGAAGACCAGCCTCCCCAACGCGCCGGGCGAGCCACGGCATGCGCTTTGAGCTATTGGATTTTCTGCAGCATGTCCGCCATCATTTTATGAATCAGATTGATGGCTTTAAGGGGGCGGATCATCACCTTGAAGTCGGTAATCTTCCCGTCCTCATTCCAGGATATCATATCCACGCCGTTGATAGTGATGCCGTCGATTACCGTCAGAAACTCCAGCACGGCGTTTGATCCGGAAACAACCTCGCGCAGATATTTGAACGAATCGTTGTTTAAAACGTGAAGAGCGGCTGTGAGGTAGAGAGTGGTAATCTGTTTTCCCGCCTGCGGTGTATGAACGACGGGGGAATGAAAAACCACATTTTCTGCCAGGATGTTGTCCAGAGCTTGAGCGTCACGATCCTGTACCAGTTTGTGCCATGCGGCCATTGTATCTGTAACCATGGTCATCTCCTAATTTAAAAGTCGTGCAGGTTATTGCTTGGTGTAAAACTCTGCGATATCCTTTTACGGCAAAACCGTAATTTTATTTTTACCGGCTGGGAACAATCAGCCCGGACGCTTCTTTAGCGTGTGCTTTTTGTGCTTCAGCAATCATCTCCTGAACGGTTTTCTCAATGGCATCGGGCAGTTTTGCCGCCGCTTCGGCAAGTGTTTTAGCTCCCTCGATGAGACAGGAAACGGGGATCGGCCCGTTGGGGGACATAAGTTGTGTCATGCCGGTGAAGATGGGTTCACGGCTTTCATCAGGCGCGCCGTCCGCCTTGACGGGCGATAGTTTTCTGATGGTCGCAAAATTCAGATCTGTAAAAGATTCTTCGCGATAAAGATTGTCGGTATCTACTTTGATTTCTGTTATCTTCCTGTTGCCTGCGTCGTTCATGATGTGTCTCCTTTATTGAATTGGTTGGACGGTGTTTTTTCCACGAAAAGATGGAGACCAAATGAACGGCTGCCTCCGTTTTCCGAAAGTTCGCTTAATGACTACACCGAAAGTGACAAAGGGGCAAGGAAAAATCCAGAACAGACGATTGGCCTGAACCGGTATTGTATGGATTAACCCAGATTACGCAATAGAGCATTAAATCCCGGAAAGATCATCATTACGAGCGAAGAGCAGCAACCTAAGTCATTGATTATATGAGATTACTTCGTCACTTTGCCCCCCGCAATGACTGTTTTTTTGTAAATTATTTTTCTATTGCGTAATCTGGGATTAAATCATTGGTGATCGTTGTCCGATACCATAGAAGATGCATTTGTCCGGCAGAAGATCTGTTCGATGGAAGGGGGGGACGAGGAAGAGGGGTCAGAGAAAGCATTTGGGAGATGCTTTTTGCTCCCTGCCCCCCTCTTCCTCTTCGGCAGGAAAAAAAGGGGATTGTAAACAGCTGAAAGGTATCAGCCGGATGTTTTCTTTTTGAGCTTGGCCTTCTCCTCGTCCTGAAGTGTTTTGCGCAGGATCTTGCCTACCGCGGATTTCGGGATGCTCTCCCGGAATTCAATGAGTTTGGGTACTTTATAGGCGGCAAGCTTGGTGCGGCAAAAATCAATGATCTCTTTTTCGGTCAATGCCTCTCCAGGTTTTGTGACGATGAATGCCTTTACTGTTTCGCCACGGTATTCGTCAGGGACCCCCACTGTGACAGCTTCCGACACTTTCGGGTGCTGGTAAAGCACTTCATCCACTTCCCGCGGGTAAATATTAAAACCACCCGCGATGATCATATCTTTTTTACGGTCGACGATATAGAAGTAGCCGTCTTCGTCAGCTTGCGCGATATCGCCCGTCCGGAGCCAACCATCGGACATCTGCAGTCTGGTTTCTTCAGGATTTTCCCAGTAGCCCTGCATTACCGTAGGGCTTTTAATCAGTATTTCTCCCGGTTCACCTTGAGGCACATCGTGCGTGCCTTCTTCAAGATCAACCAGGCGGATGTCATTGTCCATGACGGGGACGCCGATGGAGCCGGTACGGCCCGATAGCAGAGGGTTACATGTTCCCAGAGCTGCCGTTTCACTCATGCCCCATCCTTCACCGAAGAGGATGCCCAAATCCTTAACTTTCTGGATGAGCTCCGCCGGCATGGGCGCCCCGCCGGAGTTGATAAGACGAATGCGCTGGGCCAGATCCGCATCCGAGGCTTTCGGATTGTTGACAATGGCCGTGATCATGGTGGGTACAGCCGGGAAATAGAAAATCTGCTCCATGCGTTTAATCGTTCCCAGAACTTCATCAATTTCGAACCGGGGCATCAGTATCTGTGTGGCGGCACTGCAGGTCGCCCAGTTCATGGCCGAGACATTGCCGTAAATGTGAAAATAGGGGATGATGCTTAAAATATTACGTTTTTCATGCGCCGTGAAATTCAAAAGCCCCACTCCCCAGTTGACGGCCTGCAAAGTGGCGGCCACAATGTTGCCGTGTGTAAGCTGGGCGCCTTTGGGAAGTCCGGTTGTTCCGCCTGTGAATTGAATGAGGGCGACATCGGAAGCAGCGAGTTCGATACGAGGAATCTGTGTACGTGAGCAATTTTCAATGAGATCCGAGAAATGATGCCAGCCCTCTTCCAGTTCCAGGTCTTTTCTTGAGCTGACGCCCATTCCGGCGGCGTAATCCGTTACCCTGGTTACAATAAGCGTGAGTCCGAGCTCTTTACCCAGGGGGCGCATGGTCTGCATCGCCGCGTCGAAAGTGATAAGCAGCCTGGTCTTTGTGTTTTCCAGCATGAACTTGAGCTCATCATGAGTGTAGTAAGGATTCAGATTAACGACGATAGCGCCGGCGGAAAGGATGGCGTAGTAGGCGATAAGGTACTGTGGGCAGTTAGGTAAAGCCAGGCCGATCCGGTCACCTTTTTTCACGCCTATTTGTAAAAGTGAGTTGGCCAGGCAAAGCACCTGTGTGCGCACCTGCGAATAGGTCATTTCCGAGCCGAAAAAATCGGTGGCGACTTTCGAGGGGCACTGTGATGCGGCAATGTGCAGAAAATTTTGCACGGGAAACTTCGGATACCTGATGGTGATTGGCGTGGTATAGTCGTAATTTTGTTGCCAGGGCCTTGTCAGCAAAACTATTCTCCTAAAAAACAGTGCTTACGCACGAAGATCTTAATTTTTTTGTACTTATCCAGCATGATAACGGATGTAAATTAGCTTTTCCGTGTGATGCGCTCCTTACTAGCATTCTGCATGCCAAATAAACATAAAATTTATCTTAATGAAATTATTAAAAAAATAATTTTAACCTTGATTTGTGTCTCAATAAATGATTCATTACTGTCTCATTGAGACAGCGATAAGACATGGATGATACATTTTTGTGTTTGCTCAAGTGGACAACAAATTTATCGTTACAGCCGGACAGGTTTTCTTTGCCGGGCTATTAAATTTTGAAAATTAAGCCGAGCAGACGGCTTGAAGATGGAGGCAGGGGAAATGGCGGATAAGGCAGCTATTGCCAGAAGAAGGCAGCTCAGAGATGTCAATCTGATGGGGGTGGAATATTACGAAAGAATTTACCAGGATACCTACAGCCAATGGCAGAAATTCGTCTCCGGCAGACGGGACATAGATTTTTCCATTATCCCGGAAGAGATCTATGAATCCTGGCTGCGTTGCACCGAACTGGGGCTTGACCCATTGGCCGGGCCGGAAAACAAGGTACTGGAAGGAGAGGAATTAAATGAGTTGCTGGCGCAGAACAAAGAATTAATCGATGTCGCCCATCCTTTTATGAAAAATCTCTACCGATTTCTTGAAGGTTCCGGTTTTTTGCTCAGTCTCCTGGATCGTAATGTTTATGTACTGGCTTTTCTGGGCGATGCGGAAGAAGAGAAACTGGTGCGGACTGCCAGGGGATTTGTCGGCGCCTGCTGGGGCGAACAATATTCCGGAAACAATGTAGCCGCCTCGGTGGCGTTTTATAAAAAACCGATGCAGATTTTCGGCCCTCAGCAATATATGCGTCTGTATCATGGCGCTACCGGTTGCGGGGCGCCGATTTTCGACGCGTACGGAGACTTTGTCGGCATCGTTACCATTTTCGGTCGTTACTATCGCGCCAATCCTCATACACTGGGCATTGTCGCCTCCGCGGCCAGTGCAATAGAAAATGAGCTGAAAATCCGTCGCGCGCTGGCGGAGGCACAGATGGCCGCAAGCCACCAGCAGGCGGTGATCTCGTCAATTCAGGAAGCTCTGATAGCGCTCGATTCCGGTGGGCGCGTGACGTTATTTAACGATATCGCCCGGGAGAAGTTCGATCTGGATGAAAAAGACCGGGGGCGCAGATTACGAGACATTCTGCCACGTGAAAACGCCCCTTTTTTCACTCTTATTGAAAATAATGAAACGATAACAGATACGGAGGTGCGCATCCTCACGGAGAAAACCTCCGGCGACTACACTCTGACCCTGAACCCGATTCTATCCCCCGGGGGAGGGAGCATGGGCAGAATCATCATTCTCAATGAAATCCGACGCGCAAAATCTATGGTGACAAAGATGATGGGCGCGACGGCTAATTTCACGTTCGAGGACATTTATGGGCGTAACCACCGGTTCCTGACGACGATCGATCAGGCCAGAATGGTTGCCCAGAGCTCTTCAAATGTTTTACTTCTGGGGAAAAGCGGCACCGGGAAGGATGTGTTTGCCCAGGCGATTCATAATGCCAGCAGCCGTAGAAAAGGGCCCTATGTGGCCATTAACTGCGGCGCCATCCCCAGGGATCTCATCGCCAGTGAGCTGTTCGGTCACGAGGAGGGAGCCTTTACCGGTTCACGCCGGGGCGGTAATCAGGGTAAATTCGAACTTGCCGACGGCGGGACGCTCTTTCTGGATGAAATAGCCGAGACGCCTCTGGAGCTGCAGACGGCGCTCCTCAGAGTGATCGAGGATAAATCCGTTTTGCGCATCGGCGGAACGAGAGTGAGGCCCGTAGATGTGCGCATTATCGCCGCCACTAACAAAGACCTGCGCCAGGAAGTGCGCAGAGGCAATTTCCGCGAAGACCTCTATTACCGGGCCAACGTTTTCGCAATTGAAATGATTGAACTAAAAGAGAGGATTGACGACATACCCATCCTCACCGATTATTTCATCAAGCGCTACGCCAGCGCCATGAAGAAAAGAATCGCGCGCATTGACAAAAGGATAATCGATGCTTTCATGAAATATCCCTGGCCCGGCAATGTACGTGAATTGCAAAACGCAATCGAGAGAATGATTAATTTTCTCAATTCATCAGAGTTGACATATGAACTTGTCCCGGAACACATTCGCAGGCATGGATATGACATTGAGCGCCATGATGAGACTGACGTGCCCCAAGAGCGGGAGCGGCAGACGATTGCGTTGCTTCTGCATCAAAAAATACCC
>CAYWRV010000126.1:0-5772 GCA_964460865.1 uncultured Smithella sp.
ACAAAAGCGGATCGCCCTCAAACCCATCTGCGGGTTTAATTCCCTGGCCTGCTTCTGGTATCTGGCAAACTTGTCACCGCCGAGGTCAAAGGTGCGGATGGTTGACCATTGTAGTTTTTTTTCAATAACGACCTGACGGTAATTATTGAAATGATCCTCTTCAGTCGGCAGGTCGTCGCGATAGATATAGAGAAACTCCGTCCGGTAAAGACCGATATGTTCCGCGCCATGGATAATGGCCGAAGGAATTTCTTCGATGAATTCGATGTTGCAGCCGATCCGTACACGGTAGTCGTCCTGCGTAACAGCCGGCTCGCGCGCGTACTTTAGATATTCCTCCCTTGTTTCGTCATAGTGGCGCTTCTTTTCCTCATAGCGCTTGAGCATGTCCGGATACGGATTGACCACGATCAACCCTGAGGTTCCATCCACGATGACATCATCGCCTGTCCGGGCAATGCGGGTGATATTATCCAGACCGACCACAGCAGGCAATTCCATGGATCTGGCCACAATCGCGGTATGCGAGGTACGCCCTCCACTGTCGGTTGCGAAGCCGACAATTTTATCCAGCTTCATCTGGGCCGTGTCGGCAGGTGACAGATCGTGGGATACGACCACGACGCCTTCAGTCCCCACTTCCCAAACCGTGTCGCGCTTTTCTCCGCTGAGATTTCGTAAAATCCTCTGAACGACGTATTGGACATCACTGATACGGCCGCTGATATAGGCGTCTTCCAGGCCTTCAAAAACCTGCCTGTAATGATCCAGCGTCATTCTCAACGCCCATTCGGCATTGACGCCCTCGTCGCGGATATAATCGATGGTGCGGTTGATGAATTTCTGATCCGACAAAAGCAGCACATGCACATCGATGATGTACATTGGCTCTGTCGTTTTTGTCTTTTCGAGGTTATCCTGAATTTCCAGAAGCTGGCGCGAGGATTCCGCGATGGCCTTTTTCAGACGTTCAATTTCCAGCGGGATCTCGGCGGAATCATTCAGGCGATAAAAGGATACCTGGGCGTCAAGCGGATCAAAACGGAACGCTTTGCCGATCACGATACCCGGCGAAACCCCGATTCCCTTAACAACGAAAGTTTTATCCTCCCGGTCGGTTGTCATGCTTTGTCTTAGTCTTCCCCGAATTTATTTTCAATCAACTCTTCAAGTTCCGCCAGGGCGTCCAAGGCATCATCCCCTTCGGCTGTCACAGTTATCATACCACCCATGGGACAGGCAAGCGTCAAAATACCCAGAATACTTTTACCGTTGGCTGTCTGGCCGTTGCGTTCAATGGATATCCGGGCCTGATATTTCCGGGCGGTGCGCACAAACTGCGCGGCCGCGCGTGCGTGCATACCCAGCTTATTTTTTAATTTGAATATTTTCATTTCCACCATGTAAACCATTCCTGACATGAAATAATCACCAACAGGATAACTCCTCCATACAATATGAAAATCTGCGATATTCCCCTGCGAAGCAAAAAAAGGAAGGCAAGGATGAGAGCCAGCATACCGGTACCGAAAAGCAGATGGCCTGCCCCGTCACCAATCGCCGCAAAGCCGGATAAAAGCCAGACGGCAAGCCCGGCCAGGACAGCAACCGAGAACCATCTTATCCGGATGGCCCAGGCGGGCAAAGCCATTTTGCGCAAAAACTCGACCCCCAGCTTGCCCCGGCGGTAGCCTTCGCTGAATCCCTTAAGCCTCACCCACAGGTGTGCCGGCGTGTAGCATAAGAGAAAGACAAGGGGAGCCCAGATAACTCCCAAAAGAGCGACCCATGTAGAAACGATACCCGCGCATGGTCTCATCGCCCCCCAGAAAAAAGTATCGCCGATGGCTGCGCACGGGCCGGCCAGACTGTTTTTAACCACTTCTATGTAAGCGGCATCCTCACCGTCGGGCCTGTCTTCCTCCATGCGGGCAATCGAGGCGATCAGAAGGGCGCTTAGATAAGGGTGGGTATTGAACATCTGCAGATGACGGCCGAGGAAATTTTCCTTGTCGTCGTCGGACATTTTTTTTGCATCCAAAAGGGGAATAAGCGAGTAAGTAAAGCCGAGATTCTGCATCCGCCGGAAGTTCACGGCGCAATGAATGAAAAACGATCTGAGTAATACTTTGATCAGGGCTCCTCTTTTCATCGTTTGACTTTCAACATATTGATCTTGAACAGGTTCCTGTCTAATGCGTGCCGCAGGAACTAACACAGTCACCACTTTAAGTCAATGTATTGTATCGGCTCTTTACCACATCCGGGCGTGGCCGTCCCTCAGGACGGCAACTGCAAAACTCTCAATGAAGTTCAGTCACTGGGATAGGCAAAATATCTTAATTTTTCTTGACAGCAGTTTTTTTTGCTGTTAAGGACACGCCGGTTTCAACAGCCGACCGAACGCTTGAGAATTTTTCTTTGCATGCACTATCGCCTGCAAAAATCCTCAACAAATAAAGATTTAGTTAAGGGGGTCAAACAAAATGCTTTGTGATACTGTTAAAAAAGGGGTGGAATGCGGCTTTATGAGTAAAAAAGGCTGCAGTTACCTGGGAGGCAGCTGCCACCCGGTCGTTGACCAATGCAATGACTGCAATAAAATTTCTGAATTCGAAACAGGCAGGTACTGCAAGGTATACCCGGAACCGAAGGTCAAATGGATAACCGGCAACTGCCCGTCCGCCTCTCATATAAAACTCGAGATCAAGGAAGCCCAGAAGATCAATCCGATGAAGGTTTCCAAAAGAGGCGGCAAAAAATAAAAACGAGATGTCAGAAAAACTTAAAAAAAGCCGGCCTTCGAGCCGGCTTTTTCAGCTTATCATTTTCCTGATTCGCTGCAATTCTTTCTTGATTAAAACTAATTTATCCAAATGAGTTTCCCCGGTCTCCACAGGAGACTCACGCATTTTCAAAAGCTGCTTTTTTGCCCCGCTGATGGTGAAACGCTGCTGATATAACAAATTGCGGATGGTGAGGAGCTCTTCAACATCTTTTCTCCTGTAGAGCCTCTGGGCGGCCTTTGTCCTTACCGGCCGGACGGTTTTAAACTCAGTTTCCCAATAGCGGATCACGTACGGCTCGACGCTGAGGATCTTGCTCACCTCGCCAATACGGAAATAAGCCTTTTCGGGAATGACACTGTCCATACAATTCCTGAATTTTTACACGGAGAAAATAGACCACCGAAGCCACAGGCGCTAAAGAGGGCTTTCGCAGAATCTGAAACCGGCGGCATTGGCAGGCAGAAGATTAGCCGTTTATTGATTTACGCAATACCTGCGAGGATTTGAATGTAAGAACACGGCGAGCGGTGATCGATATTTCCTCTCCCGTCTGAGGATTCCGGCCCCGTCTGGAGCGTTTTTCCTTGACTACGAAATTCCCGAACCCGGAAATCTTGACCACCTCACCATCAGCCAGGGTATCTTTGATGATATCAAATACCGCCTCAACGATTTCCGCCGCTTCCTTTTTGGAAAAACCGAGTTTTTCGTAGACATGCTGGATAATATCGATTTTTGTCATTTCCTCTCCTCCGTTTTTAACATCGTCTGTGCTGTCAGGATCTTATTTTCGCTCCGGTCACTTTTATCATGTTTTGCACGATTTTTTCGTGAACAGAGCTGATTTCCGCATCTGTTAAAGTCCGGTCCGGCGCCCTGTAAGAAAATCTCAACCCCAGACTTTTGGTTCCCGCTTCGAGCCCCTTGCCCTCGTATTTATCAAAAATCACCACATTTTCAAGTAAATCTTCAACCT
Organism: uncultured Smithella sp.; assembly: GCA_964460865.1. GTDB lineage: Bacteria > Desulfobacterota > Syntrophia > Syntrophales > Smithellaceae > UBA8904. The sequence continues at coordinate 3,766 of CAYWRV010000126.1, forward strand.
GACCGTTAATAATTTCGAGCATCTCCGCCGCTTCCATGTCGGCTCGAACAACAAAAGCGACGTCGCGCACAACAGCCGGGAACTTGGATATTTCCCGGTAAACAATTTTCCCGCCAATGAGCTCATTTAGTAAATCAAGATTGATTTCAAATATATAGGCCATGTTTTTAATGTCCATCTGCTTGAGGACATCAGGATGGACTTCCCCCAGATACCCGAGTTCCACTCCCCGGCACACAACCCGGCACGAGCGGCCGGGATGCAGGAAAGGTTCCGTCATTTTAGCCTCATAGCGGCATGACTCCACTTTCAAATCATAAAAAACATTTTCCAAAGCCCCTTTAAGGTCATAAAAATCAACCGCTTTATTACCACCCCAGAGGTCATCGGATATTTTCCCGGTTAGAAGCCCCGCCACGATGTTTTTCTCATGAGGCAGCTCGCCGGTTTTAGTGTAGAAAAAAGATCTGCCAATTTCAAATATTTTAAGATTAAAAGAAGAATTATTAATGTTTTTCTTTAAGGTTTCCAAAAGACCGTAGGCCAGGGTCGTGCGCATTACCGATTGCTCTTCGGTAAGAGGATTTTTTATGACGACGAAGTTGCGCCTCTTGTCGTCATGCCCCAACAGCAAATGGTCCACGCTTGCAGGCGACGTGAAGCTGTAGTTGATAATCTCCGAATAGCCGCAGCCGGTGAGTGTCTGGCGGATTTTCTCTTCCAGGCCAAGGCGTGAAATGGCGCTCATTTCGCTGGCGGAGGCAAGCGGCAGAGAAGACGGCACGCGATCGTATCCGTATAAACGGACAATTTCTTCAATCAGGTCAATTTCTCTTTCTATATCCACCCGTGCCGATGGTGGCTCGACCAAATATTTTCCTCTCCCGCTTGCGGCCACTTTCATCCCGATACTCTTAAGGATCCTGAGTGCCTCTTTCACCTCAATGTCGGTACCGGCAACGCTGCGCAGCCGCTCCAGGCGCAGGAGAATTTTTTCCGTCCTTTTTATTTTTCGGGGATATGCGTCAAGATAGTTTTTACACACATTACCGCCGGCAAGCTCTGCGATCAGTTGCGCCGCCCGGTCAAGCGATCGGAGCACGCCTTCCGGATCAATTCCCCGTTCAAAGCGAAAAGCTGCATCGGTGGGCATGCCCAGGCGTCTGGCGGCGCGGCGGATTGCCGAAGGACTGAAATAGGCGCTCTCCAGAAAAATGACGTTTGTGTCATCTTTGACTTCAGAATTAAGGCCGCCCATGATTCCGCCTATGGCCACCGGCTTTTTACCGTCGCAGATCAGTGTCGTTCCTTCCGGAAGGGTATGGCTTTTCCCGTCGAGGGAAACAAAAACCTCGTTTTTTTCCGATCCGCGCACGACAATCCTTCCCTCCTCCAGAAAACGGAAGTCGAAAGCGTGCAGCGGCTGCCCCGCCTCGAGCATGACAAAGTTTGTCACGTCAACCACGTTGTTGATTGCGCGCAGTCCGGCCGCTTCCAGTCTGGTTTTGAGCCAAACGGGCGAATCCGCTATCTTCACGTCCTTAATCATACGTGCCGTATAGCGCGGACACAAATCATCATCGACAATGGTCACGGACGACAGCGAGGTGATATCTTCAGGAGATTCTTTAATGCGGACACGAGGCAGACGAATTTTTTTCCCGGTGAGAGCTGCCACTTCCCGGGCCACACCGATCATGCTCAGGCAATCGGAGCGGTTGGGCGTGACACTTATGTCCAGTACCGTGTCCCCGATATTCAGAGCTTCCTCGAGAGGCATCCCCGGTCGTAAATCACCGGGCAGCTGCATGATGCCCGAGGCGTCGTCGCCGATTTCCAATTCCTCTTCCGAGCAGAGCATGCCGTCGGATTTCTCACCGCGTAAAAGAGTCGATTTAATAGTGTAGCCGCCTGGTATCACCGCCCCGACTTTAGCCAGGGGGGCTGTGTCTACTTCTTTAACGTTTGGCGCCCCGCAGACAATTTGATATGTCTGCGTCCCGTCGC
>CAYWRV010000127.1:0-5771 GCA_964460865.1 uncultured Smithella sp.
CGGCACCGAAAAACCAGTTTTCCTGCATGCTGCCGAAAAGGGCGATGCTGCGGGGATTGCAAAACGACTCAAGAGGATGGGGTTTTTTTGCCATATGGTTTCATCACCTTTTAGAAAAAGCCGGGGCTTACCCGGCTGTTATCTGTTTATAAAACTTTATTTCCTGAAAAGTGCTCAAGTCCTCTGAATTGCTGTCTGTCTGTCGCGGATTTTCAGGAAAGTCACTTATGGCCTGCCGTCAATGGGGTTTGCGACCGTCTTTTTTCGCGTTCATCATCTCCTGCATCAGTTCGTCGATGGCCGCCTCCCTGAGGCCATGCCCCTGAAGAGATGCCGTGTCGTAGAGTTCCTCTAGCTTGCGCAAATGGGCCATAGACTCCTTGTTTTGCCGGAAATCCTGGTTCATCAGTTCCGTAACTGCATCGCCTGTTTTTTTCAGATCACTCAAATCGATGTCAAGCGAGGTATAGGCCAGTATCTTGGTGAGGACCTCATAGGCGATCTTTTCATTGAAGGTCTGGATGTACGGAGGGATCCGTGCGACGATACTGGCGGCTTCGATGTTTTCCCTGGCCGCATACTCCATGAACAATGTGGAGAAGCTCGAGGGGCCGGAGTAGCTCAAAAGGGGAAATTGATGGAATTCCCTTTTCATTTCCGCCAGGCTCAGCACCGCGTAAAGGCCTGTTTCACGCGTGTGAGGAACACGGTCGAAAACTGCGCCGAGCGTAAAGATGCGACGCGCCCGGTAGTGCTTGGCTACACTCAAAATGGCCTGTGTAAACTGGGGCCAGGCCAGGTTCGGCTCGTGACCGGAAAAAAGAATCAGGTCGTTTCCCGTGCCGCTTTGCCAGAAATAAAAATCGTTGGCCGGCTCGTCAATGGACTTGACCACGCCCGCTTCCACAATCGCGTGAGGCCTCATGATTTGCGCCGGGTCATAGCCCGGAACCTGCCAGATATAAAAGCTCTGCGGGTCGATGGAGGCAAGCCTGCGCGCGTTCAGCCTGCGGCGCAGGTAGTCGATGGTGCCGGTGCTTAGCTCGCCGGCATTGAGCCAGCCGCGATAGCCGATCAGGATATAAGGGTTGGCCAGCTCCGGTGTCTGGTAAAGTCTTAAATAATCATCCATGAACTATCCCGGCCCTTTTAAGTTTCATCGACCAAAAACATATAAAACAAACAATTTGACATCATCATTTTTTACGCGCCCCGCGCCCTATTTACCGACTTTCCCCATCAGCCTCTTCAACCACTCGAAGATATTTTCCGGGAAGCGTACCGCCCCCGCGTCGATGGACGCGCTTCACCCTCCGCCCATAGGGGTGTCGGCAAACTCCTCATAGTCAAATTTATCCGACCGGGGCAAAACAGCTTTTTTCTCTCGTGTTTTTTCTTTGTTTTTCGATGTCATTTCACATAGCTCCTTTGTGACGCAAGGAGAAAAAGCTTGTTTATCATGCCGATCCATAATAGACGAAAGCGTTAAATACTTCAAGAGGAACCATATGGACATCATACAGGCTGTCATTCTCTCTATCGTGGAAGGAGCCACTGAATTTCTGCCCGTTTCCTCGACCGGGCACATGATTCTGGCCTCCTACCTGATGAAAATTAACGACCAGGCGTTTGTGAAAACATTTACCATCTCCATTCAACTCGGCGCCATTGCCGCCATTGTCATGCTTTACTACAAGCGTTTTCTCCAGGGCATGGATATCTACATAAAGCTTTGTACCGCCTTCATACCGACGGCAATAGTCGGTTTTCTGGCGTACAAAACGATTAAGACATACCTGTTCAATCCGCTGGGTGTTTCGCTGGCGCTGGTGGTGGGCGGCATTGTTTTGATTGCCATCGACAAACAAGTGGTCAGCCGTGAAAGCCGCTATGCCTCACTTGAGGACATATCCTATAAAAACGCTTTTTTTATCGGTCTTATACAGTGCCTTTCGATGATTCCTGGTGTGTCGCGCGCTGCGGCAACGATCATCGGCGGCGTTTTCAACGGCCTGGACAAAAGGCAGGCCACCGAATTTTCCTTTCTCCTGGCCGTTCCCACGATGTTGGCCGCCACCGGCTATGACCTTCTGAAAACAGACGCGGTGATCGGCTCGCAAGAAGCCTTGCTTCTGGCCTGTGGGTTTATAGGGGCTTTTCTTTCCGCCTGGCTTGCGGTAAAACTTTTTGTCCGTTTTGTTGAAAACCACGGATTTAAAGCGTTCGGCTACTATCGCATCGTAATCGGGATTGTGTTTGTGTTATATCTGACCATGGCTGGCCCGGCATCATTGCTGAAAAATCTTTAACTCGCTACGAAGGCGCATTAATGTGCCGTAAATATCAGGAGGCATGAAAAAAGATGGTTAAAGTTACCGAAGAGATCAAAGATAGTCTAAAGGGTACTAAATTGATGTTTTTGTCCACCGCGTCGAAAGACGGTCTTCCCAATGTCGTGCCGATCGGCGCGGTCAAATTTCTGGATGATGAAACTCTTTTGATATCAGATCAGTATTTTGGCAAAACCCTGGCCAACCTGAGGGAAAACCCCAGAATCGCACTGGCGTGGTGGGGAGAAAAGGAAGGTTACCAGGTCAAGGCCGATATCACCATCCACACTGAAGGAGAAATTTTCCGGCACAATGTGGAATGGGTACATAGCCTCAAGGCAACGCTAAAACCCAAGTCGGCAATTGTGGGAAAAATCACAGGTGTCTATATCGTCAAGTCAGGTCCCGATGCAGGCAAACAGATCCTTTGAGAAAAGCGGCTTTCGCGATATAATGAAAGCGACCGGCTATGGATTATTTTTCAGGAGTTGAGAAGTGCAACAGAAACAAAAGACAGACGAACAGATCAAAAAAGAAATGATCGACTTACTGATGGAGAAGATTACCGGCGGCCTCTCCGAAAGGGTAATTGACTACGGGAACGCACCGCGCAATTGCGGGATCCTGGACCGTCCCGACGGCTATGCTAAAATCAAGGGGCCCTGCGGCGACACCATGGAGATGTTTTTGAAAATCCAAAACGATAAGATTGTCGATATCACTTATACGACCGACGGCTGCATGACCTCGCACGCGGCCGGCTCCGCCGCCACTGTGATGGCCAAGGGGGCTGCGGTGCGCGAATGCCTCAAAATCAGCCAGAGCACGATTCTGGAACACCTGGGAGGCATGCCCGATGAATCCAAACACTGTGCTCTCCTTGCCGCCAAAACATTTCACCAGGCGCTCCGGCAATACGCCGTCGGAAAGAAAAGGTAAGATACCATGAAAGCCAGGACATCCGGCGGGAGTTACCCGCTTGTGACCGTTATTTGCGACAACTACACAGCACGCGATGATATGGAGGCCTGTTGGGGCTTTTCCTGTCTCATCAATCATCGCGGCACAACGACCCTGTTCGATACCGGCAGTGACGGTCTTGTATTGTCGCGTAATATGGCAAGACTCGGCATTGATCCAGCGGACATTGACCTCTTAATGATTTCACACCAGCATTGGGATCACACAGGCGGTATTTATACAATCGTTGATGTCAATCGCCGTCTGGAAGCGCTGGTGCCCAAATCTTTTTCCAGCCATTTTAAACAGGACATGAAGCGCTACGGGATAAAAGTATCGGTGGAGGACGGGCCGCGTGAGATCTATCCGGGTTTTTTTACGACAGGTGAAATGGGCGGACACACGCCGGAGCAGGCCGTGGTCCTGAAGACGCAGGCGGGTATTGTGGTCATCACCGGCTGTGCCCATCCGGGCATCGTCATGATTGTACAAACCGCAAAAGGCTTTTTCCCCGAAGAAAAGATCGCGCTGGTAATGGGCGGATTTCACATACTGGATAACGCGGATGAGGAAATCCTGGGGATCATTGCAGAGTTTAAATCGCTGGGGGTGCGCTACGCCGCCCCCTCCCACTGCAGCGGCGAGCGGGCCAGAAAATTATTCCCGCGCGAGTACGGAAAGCGTTTCATCACGCTGGGTGCCGGAATGGTCATTACCGAAGAGCGTCTGAAATAATCCCGCATCTTTGTCTATTGGAAAATCTACGTTCACCGGGCATTATCTATCTGCGCCTGTTTTGCCGCCCGATAAAAACCACGGGCGGGACCGGCCGAATTATTTTTTTAATATAACCCCAATAAATATCTTGACAGACTTTATTGATTCATATAGCCTGCCTTCAATTCGTCAGGGGCCAGGCCGGCCCCGTCTTTTGGAGCGATTCAAGTATTCAAATAAACAAGCCGATATTAAATCCGTAAGCGCTTAAAATCGTGAGCACCCACGCCCGTTTCAAGTATAAATACGGCCCAAACCGGTAATTTCGTTTAAATATCAGTATTTTATTTAATTCAAACCAAGGAACATAATTATGAACATTGAGGACATCAAAAGGCTCCCGATAAGCGAGCTGAATAACATGGCCAAAGACCTGGAGGTGCCCGGTGCCAGCGGCATGCGGCGTCAGGATCTGATTTTCGCGATTCTGCAGGCCCAGGCCGAGCAAAACGGCGTCATCTCCGGCTCCGGCGTACTGGAAATATTACCGGACGCTTTCGGGTTTTTACGCGCCGTTGATTACAACTATCTGCCCAGCCCCGATGATATTTATATCTCACCGTCACAGATCCGCCGCTTCAATCTGCGGACCGGCGACACTATTTCCGGCGAGGTACGTCCGCCCAAGGAAGGCGAAAAGTATTTCGCCCTCTTGAAGGTCGATGAAGTCAATTTTGAAAGCCCGGAGCAGGCGCGTGATAAAATCCTTTTCGACAACCTGACTCCCCTTTACCCCGATCAAAAACTGAACCTGGAATTCGATCCGGAAAACTATTCCACACGGATGCTGGATCTGTTCGCCCCCATCGGCAAGGGACAAAGGGCACTCATCGTCTCCCCGCCGCGCGCCGGAAAAACCGTACTGCTCAAAGATATCGCCCACAGCATCACCGCCAACCACAAGGAAGTCGTCCTGATGGTGCTTTTGATCGACGAGCGACCGGAAGAAGTCACGGACATGCAGCGCAGCGTACAGGGCGAAGTCATCTCTTCAACTTTTGACGAGCCGGCCACACGCCATGTGCAGGTGGCTGAAATGGTCATTGAAAAGGCCAAGCGTCTGGTCGAGCATAAAAAAGACGTGGTCATCCTGCTCGATTCCATCACACGTCTGGCGCGCGCCTATAACACGGTTGTGCCCCCTTCGGGAAAAGTGCTTTCCGGCGGCGTCGATTCCAACGCACTGCACAAACCCAAGCGATTTTTCGGCGCGGCGCGCAATATCGAAAACGGCGGCAGCCTGACGATCATTTCCACCGCGCTCATTGATACGGGCAGCCGGATGGACGAAGTTATTTTTGAAGAATTCAAGGGCACAGGCAACATGGAACTGCATCTGGACCGGCGGATCGCCGACCGGCGCGTCTTCCCCGCATTCGACCTGATCCGCTCCGGAACGCGCAAGGAAGAGCTGCTGCTTCCCAAAAACACCCTCAACCGCGTCTGGATACTGCGCCGGCTGCTGCAGGAAATGAATCCCGTGGACGCGATGGAATTCATCATCGGCAAGATCAGGAAAACGGAAACCAATCAGGAATTTCTGGAATCGATGAGCTCCTAGCCGCAAGGAAGTGCCGGCGGATAATATTTGCCTTGAATTTTTACAGCTTCTGCGATAAGGCAGCGCATCCGTTCCAGAATTAAAGCCCATAGAGATTCGGATCAAGTGTCAGGAGGAAAAAGAAAAAAATGAAACAGGGAATC
>CAYWRV010000128.1:0-5755 GCA_964460865.1 uncultured Smithella sp.
ATACAAGAGACGGCTAAATATACTCCACGACACAAAAAGGAAGTTCTTATCAATTCAATACCCGCCGCCGGAGCAGCGGTTCGGGCTGATATTTTTGTAGGTGCACTGGGGTTGATTGGAACCATAATGCTTGAGGTTTTGCCCGTCCCAGCAAACGGCCGTCATTCCCTTGGCGGAAGAACTGCACCGTCCCGAATCCGGCATCGGAGACCCGATAGTCAAACCGCCGACATCCATCCCCGTACAATCCCCCGTGCCGACGTACCGCCAGCTCGTCTCTTGGGCAAAGCTTGCCCCGGCGGCGAATAACACGCAAACAATGACCAGAAATAAAAAAGAGATCTTCCTCATGGGCTGTTCCCTCCTTTTTTGATAAAAATGCGAAGAATATTTTTCAGGATCAAGCGCTAGTCCATCAATCCCAATGGCAACGGAACCGTAGCATAACCATCAATAAGCAGCGGTAATTTAGTATAAAACAAGAAAATGTAAAAGTGAAAATTTATTGTTTCCAGCGGCAAAGCGGGCCGCGTTTTATTCCGGTTTTTCCCTATATTTTCATAATATTTTTGAGTTTTTGCCAACATAGTTCAGCCATTAGTCCGCTGCTTCTTCAATCACTTTTATTAGCTCCGTCGGCTTGGCATATTGAACCATGTGTCCGGTCTCTTTCAAAAGGATTAGTTTTGAACCAGGAACCTTTTCATGTAATGAAATTGCGTCTCCAACAGGAACAACCCTGTCGCTACTACCGTGTACAATGAAAAGGGGCTTGTTAATCTTGTCATAATGATTCGTTATGTTTGACAGGTCCGGGCAGATCGCCATCTCTTCGCGGGCAGTTGTCACAACGTTATGCGGTAGGCTGATAATCATACATCTTTTGTTGATAAAGTCCCGCGGCATGTCTTTTTGATTCGGATCAAAGGCTACCTCCATGCCCTTTTTTACCATGTTGTGGCCGAACAATTTTATAAACAACCTCAAAGCGGAACCCATCAGAGGTATTTTAAGAATCTTAAATATCAAATCCGGCTTACCCTTTATCGAAATTACCGGACTCACGGATACAAATGCCTTAATGGTAGATACGTCACGAACAGCCATTGCCAGGGTTATGCTTCCACCGTATGAATGACCGACAATGACGGGATTTTCGAGTCCTAATTTATCAACGATTGCAAAAGCAATATCGGCATTATAATCCAAATTGTATTTTAGATTATTCGCGCTGCTGAAGCCATGACCGGGCCTGTCATAAGCGACTACACGAAACCTTTTTGAAAGTTCCGGCATTATGGATTCCCAGTCCTCAATGCAGCCGGGGAGTCCATGAATAAGCAGGACGGGCTGCCCACAGCCTGTTTCGTATATTCTTATTTGCTGATTCAAAACATCAACAAATTGAATATTGGAGTCGTGGAGAGATGCGTCGGCATAAGCAGGCACAGTGAAGAGGATTAACATGCATAAAATCATCACTGGGCTTGAAAGCATTTTCATTTCCTGATCTCTACCCCACCTGATAGTTTCCGATAAAAAGAGAATCCAATTTGGTTGCCTGATAACAATCCAAAGCATCTTCCGGCGAACAAACGATAGGCGCGTGACGGTTAAAGCTGGTATTGATCAATACCGCATAACCGGTCAAGTTTTCGAATTCCACCAGCAACCGATAAATGTCCGGGTTAAATTCCTCCGTGACAACCTGAATTCTGGCTGTTCCATCCACATGGGTGATACCCGGCAATCTATTTCTATATTCAGGCTTTACGTCAACTGTTAAAAGCATATAGCGAGTCAGCTCAGGTAGTGGAAGCCGAAGGTCAAAATAATCGAGCGCAGCGCCAAAGGTTGTAATCGGCCCAAAAGGCCTGAAGTATTCCCGCCCTTTGATTTTTAAATTCAAGCGATCTTTAATCTCTTTGGAGAAAGGATTTGCTAAAATAGAACGATTTCCGAGTGCGCGGGGTCCGGTTTCCATTCTTCCTTGAAACCATCCAATAATCTTATTGTCTTTTAAATACTCCGCCGCTTTCTTCCAGGGGTGTTCGATCTTCTTGTAAGTCACAGGATATTTTTTAAGGATGCTTAGAATTTCTTCATTTTTGTATTCAGGGCCCAAGTAGGGAGAAAATGTTTTTTTGTTTTCGGGAATTTGTTCAAATAATTGAAAAGCAGCGTAAAGTCCCGCCCCGACCGCCCCTCCGGTGTCAGACGCAAAGGGTGGAATGAAAATCTGTTCATATCCGGAATGAAGGTTGATCTCCTTGTTGATATCGCAGTTTAAAAAGATGCCGCCGCTAAGAGCCAGATTTTTGTTTCCGGACGAGGCAGCTACATGATGAAGCATATGCAGAATGGCTTCCTTTATGCGATTTTGCATACTATGTGCAATATCAAAATGCCTTTGCTCTAAAGGTTCATTCTCGTTTCGTTTCTTACCCAACTCTTTCTCAAGTTGACCGTTCATATACGACCATAAGGCCAGATACTTCTTTTGATCTGTGATTCTGTAACGACCTTTAGGTTGCAGTTCGATGATTGTTTGAAAAAGGTTTTTATAAGTATCCATTCCATAGGATGCAAGGGCCATGGTCTTTCCTTCTTCGAAGTCTTTAAATCCCAGGAAATTTGTGAAATTTGTATAAAGGATGCCCAGGGAATGAAAGATCGGAATCTTCCACAGAAGATGAAGTTGATGATTTTTCATGGAAAAGACGGACGCGGAACAGTCGTCTCCGTGAGCATCTATAATGATGACATCCGCGTTCTGCGATGAAAAAGGTGACAGGTAATAACAGGACGCAAGGTGCGCCAGGTGATGATCTACCCAGACAATTTTCCCTTTGAATTGATCGGGGAAATGCTTATCGATTATTTTTCTTAACTTAAAAGTCGCTGCTATTGTTCGAAAATTTTTAGGAGGGTTGGTATTCCTGTAAACCTTGTAATACGTGATTGGCACCAAAGCGAATTTTATGATTTCAGCAATCAGTGATTTATACGGGTTCCAATTAAACGCAATTGCATCAACTTCTGACATTTCAATGCCTCCTGCATCCAGCACATATTTAATCGACTGAACGGGAAAGGCATCGGTGTGTTTTATCCGATTAAATCGTTCCTCTTCGACATTTGCGATCAATTCTCCATGTTTGATTAAACATGCGGCGGAATCATGGACAAAAGAAGACAAACCCAGAACATTCATTACATTGATACATTTCTAATGCTTTATGACCGTTTAGGGTCGCATTTCGTATGGGGCTTAATGATAGCGGCTGTTGCTTCGTCTTTTTTTCTGAAACGCGGGAACCAACGGGGCACATCCTGACAATATTCTTGCCAGCTTTTCCCGAAACGACGATCTAACTGCGGTTCTTCATAATGAATCACGATTAGGTGAACAATTCTGGACATGGCTACAAACCAGGCCAAAAGGATAACCTGTCCATACATTAAAGCCTCACCCAGAACGACGATCAGCAACGACCACATCATCGGGTGACGGACACATGCATAAATGTTGCGATTCATTATTTTCTGAGGCGCCGACGTGACAAGAGGCGTTCCCTTGCCAAATAACAGCATTTGGGTTGTGCACCAGATTGCTATGATGGCACCGCACCAAATAATAATTAATCCGGCTGTTTCGACGCCAGGTATCCCAAAGCCGGCTTTGGATTTGATGCCGGATATGTTCATCAGAAATTTCGGAATGATATATAAAACGCTGAAAGGCCCGATAAATCCATATAAAGCGCCATCAACTATTCGGAGAATGCCGTCATGAAAATATTTGCGCATAACGAATCAATTTCTCGAATCTGATTATAAAAGGGAACAGCCTTAACAAGGTCAATATACTATATATAAATAATATTTACAACATTAATATCATATTTAGATGTCTGTAAGTGACTCCTTGAATGTTTTATAAGAATACAAGGAGGATTATTGTGGACGCTAAGGAAATTCAAAAACAACTTGGCTTGCGCTTGAGAGAATTGAGATTGATGAAACACTTAAGGCAAGAGGATTTGGAAAAATGGGATTTCTCTTATCGTTATTACGGAATGGTTGAACGTGGACTTGTCAATCCATCGCTGGATACTCTCTTGAGGCTATGCAAAATATTTGATGTCAATTTATCAGAATTGTTCAGATTTCTTGAAATTGACGGAAAACCAACAGACGAGCGAGAAGCCGTTGCATTGCAAATATCAAAAATTCTGAAAGAAAATAAAAAGATTAAGATTAAAAAACTGAAAATATTCTTGGACGATATCTTGTAATCGTCTTTTTATACAATCCGTCTTCAAAAATTACTTTACAAATAAGATTAAATCGTTAGAATGAAACCTCGTTTTAATTTCAGGACAGAGGAAATCACTTCAAGAAGGAGGTGAAGCCCCATGGAACAAAAGCAGATCGTCAGACAAATGATGGAGTTCAACAAAAAAGCGTTTGACAACAGTTTCAGCGCGATGTCGGAGCTGCAGGACCAAACCGAAAAACTGATGATGAATTTTCTGGATAAGGCGGAATGGGTTCCGGAAGAAGGCAAAAAGGCCATGCAGGACTGGATTGCAAACTACAAGAAAAGCCGGAATGATTTCAAGGCCGCCGCGGACGACGGCTACAGGAAGGTCGCCGAATTTTTTGAACAGGCGGAAAAACCGCAGGCAGCGGTAAAAAAGAAAAAATAAAAACAGAACAAGGAGGTTGCCATGGATCCGAAACAAGTCGCCAAACAGATGATTGTTTTCAATAAAACGGCGTTTGATAACAATTTCCGCGCCATGCAGGCGCTGCAGGAGCAGACGGAAAGGCTGGTCGGCAAATTCTGGGAAAAATCTCCGATGTTCCCGGAAGAAGGAAAAAAGGCAATCTCCGACTGGATGTCCGCCTATAAAAAAGGGTGCGACGACTTCAAAAGCCTCGTGGACGACAACTTTAAAAAAGTGGAAGACTTTTTTAAGGAAACCAAATAGTCCACCTTCGGCGGGTCTGTTTTTTCACGAGGTATTCATGGATCAATCTCCCATTGTCGAACAGATGGCCCGTCCCGATTTTTATCCGCACCGGCCCCAAAAGGTCGAAGCGGTGCAGACGCACATTTCGTACGTTTTCATCGCCGGCGACTACGTGTATAAAGTCAAAAAGCCGGTCAATTTCGGGTTCCTTGATTTCACGACGCTCGAAAAGCGAAAATTCTACTGCGAAGAAGAACTGCGGCTGAACAGGCGCCTGGCGCCGAGCATTTACCTGGACGTCGTGCCCATCGGTCGGGACGACGCGGGGCGACTGACACTCGGCAAAACCACGAACCTTGTGGAATACGCCGTTTTGATGAACAAGCTGCCCCTGGATAAAATGCTAAAAATCCTGCTGGCCCGGGGCAAAGCCGACGCCGGCGTCATGGACGCAGTGGCTAAAAAAATCGCCCGGTTTAGTCTTTCCTCCTGGCCGCGCGCGATTGTGCACATTGACGGCGATGCTTTTTTCACGTCCTGCGAGGAAGCCATTCATCCGGAGCTCCGGGGCAAAGCGCTGATTACAGGCGGCGAGCGCGGTATTGTCGCCTGTGCCAGTTATCCGGCCAAAAAACTGGGCATCAAGCGCGGCGTGCCTCTGGCTGAGGCGCGTAAAATCTGCCCGGGATTGATTGTTCTGCCTTCAGACTACGAAACCTAAAAGATCCGCGCTGGGAAGAGCCTGGCGGCGTTTGATGCCTGATGATCGGGGGAAT
>CAYWRV010000129.1:0-5736 GCA_964460865.1 uncultured Smithella sp.
AAAGAAAGGGAGCACTGATGAAAATAGCGATCGCTTCCGGAAAGGGCGGCACGGGTAAAACCACCGTGGCCGTTAATCTGGCACGTGTTTACGATGATAACGTTTTCCTGGCGGATTGTGACGTCGAGGAACCGAATGCCCATCTTTTTCTTACCGCCACCGGCCATGAAGAAAAAGAAGTAAACCTGTATGTGCCTGAGGTGGACGAGGCGCTTTGTGACGGCTGTGCCCTGTGTTCGAAGATCTGTCAGTTCTCGGCGATTGTAACGTTTGGCACCACGCCGCTGGTTTTCCCTGAAATGTGTCACGGTTGCGGCGGCTGCACACTGGTGTGTACGCCCAGGGCAATTACAGAACACCCCCGGCGCATCGGTGTGGTGGAAACTTCGCAGGCGGGCCACATCACTCTTGTGACCGGACGGCTGGACGTCGGTGTGCCGCTGGCTCCACCACTCATCAAAGAGGTTCGCGGGGCCATTGTGCCGGATCATGATGCCATCCTGGATGCGCCGCCCGGCACCTCCTGCCCGGTGATTGCCGCCATCCGGGACACAGACATTGTCCTTCTGGTGACCGAGCCCACTCCCTTTGGTCTCAACGACCTGGTGCTGGCAGTCGAAATGGTGCGTGCGCTTGGCCTCCCCTTCGGCGTCATTGTCAACCGCATGGGTTCCGGCGATAACCGCATCCAGGAATTTTGCCAAAAAGAAAATATCAGTATTTTGCTCACGATCCCCGATGACCGGCGGATCGCCGAAAATTATTCACGCGGCATCCTGATGGTGGACGCCCTGCCGGAATACGAAGATATCTTCAAAAATCTGTTACAAAAAATCCGCAGCATGTCTGCGGGAGGAGAAAAACAAAATGCCTACCTATGAGTATGAGTGCACCAGCTGCAGCCTCCAATTCGAGCGACGCCAGGGCATGCATGACAAGCCGGTGGAGGCCTGTCCCGAATGCGGCGGCAAAGCCCGGAGGCTCGTCAGCGGTGGGACCGGATTTCTTATGAAGGATGCGGGAGGATGCCTGCTCGAAACAACCGGGCGGACCTGCTGCGGAGCCGCCTCGCGCTGCTCAGAGCCGCACTGTGGTGAATGAAATGAGCAGGAAAGTTTTCAAATACATATACGGCCCTGTGCCGTCGCGCAGATTGGGCCGTTCACTGGGGCTTGATCTTGTCCCTTTCAAAACCTGCAGCTATGACTGCATTTACTGTCAGCTGGGAAAAACCACACACAAGACCGTTGAAAGGCGCCAATACGTCGATACGGCTGAGCTTCTAGCCGAGCTTGAAGAAAAACTGGCAGGCGGTGTCTTATGTGACTATATAAGTTTTGCAGGCTCCGGTGAACCGACGCTTTATGCGCCGCTGGGCGAGCTTATTACCAGTATCAGAGAGATGACGAGTATCCCGATAGCCGTAATCACCAACGGATCTTTACTGCACCTGCCTCACGTTCGCCGTGATCTGGCAAGTGCCGATCTGGTCATTCCATCGCTCGATGCAGGTGATCGGCCGATGTTTGAATATGTCAACCGTCCTCATCCGGACATTTCTTTTGAACAAATGGTTGAGGGGCTGATCGAATTTGGGAAAATGCGCAAAAACGAACTGTGGCTGGAAGTGTTGCTTGTTTCCGGCGTGACGGGGCTTGCCGCGGAAGCAAAAAAAATCGCGTCGTGGGCGGAAAAAATCAGGCCCAACAAAATACAGATTAACACCGTCAGCCGTCCCGCCCTCGAAGATTTCGCCTGCGCGGTGGAGGCAAAGCAGTTGAAAAAACTGGCCGGCCTTTTTCCGGGAAGAGTTGAAATTCTGGAAGACTCATCCGGCCCGACAGACACAGATGCCCCCTTGACGGAGGCGACGGACGCGGACATTTTGAATATGCTGGCGCGCCGCCCGAGCACTCTCGGAGGCATCGCCCGGGGGCTCGGTTTCCATCCGCACGAGGCCGCCAAGAGGCTGGAGGCACTGCTGAAGACGGGACGGGTGGATACCGAAAAGAGCGGTCGGAGGGTATTTTATAAACCAGCCGGGGCGGGTTTGTGACTATACATCCTTTGGAAGGTAGCTGAGTATTTTCAGGTCTGCCGGGTCGGGTAAGCGCTGCAACTGCCGTAGCGTGACTCTTTATACAGAATGCGACAGGTGTTTTATGACGGTCTTGACACATGAACTTGCCGAAAATAACAGGCGCTATCTGGAGCGGATGGAGATGTACCGCGGGCTGGGTTACGACATCGATCAGGAAAGATTGTATATCATTGAAAAGGCGCAGCCGATTTCCGGAAAAATACTGGAGGCGGGCACGGGGAAGGGCTATTTTACACTGGCTCTGGCCCGGGCCGGTTACAGCTTCACCACCTGCGATATATCCGCCCATGAGCAGAGATACGCCCGTTTGAACCTCGGCTATTACGGGCTGGAGGACCATGTGAATTTCGAGGTGGCGTCGCTGGAGAGCCTCCCCTACGGAGATGGATCCTATGACGTCATTTTCGCAGTGAACCTGCTGCACCATCTCGACTCTGTTATGCCGGCCGCCACGGAGATGATGAGGGTTTTGTCGCCTGCGGGAAAAATAATTCTCGCGGATTTCAATGAATCGGGGCTCGCGGTTCTTGATGAACTCCATGCCCGTGACGGAAGAGTGCATGAGGTGAGCGGGGCGACCATCGATGAGGCGGAAAAGATTTTAAGCCGGTCGGGATTTTTTGTCACCGTCCACCGGGGAAAGCATCAGGACGTACTGGTGGCGACAAGAAAACCTGCCGGTCCTCGTCAAACCTCGTCAACCGGGGGTGTCAGTTGAAAAACCAGGAAGAAATCAGGCGATACCTGGAGGCCTGCCGGGAAGAATTCTGGCAGAGGGTTTTTTCTCAAGAGACTGCCTATCTGGCGGCTCATCTGGCCGGCTCCAAAGATATTTTAAGTGTCGGCTGCGGGCCGGCGATTATCGAAGGTGAGCTTCTTAAGCGGGGCTTTTTCGTAACCGGTCTGGATGTGTCGGCAGAGGCGCTCGCCTGTGCGCCGGATGGTTTACGCGGCGTTACCGGTCGGGCGGAGGAGTTGCCCTTTCCCGATGAATCGTTTGACGGGGTTATTTTTGTAGCCTCGCTGCAGTTTGTCGATGATTACCGCCTGGCCCTGGAGAGGGCAGAGGCGGTGCTCCGGCCGGGCGGGAAACTTATCGCCATGCTGCTAAACACCGGGTCGGCATTTTTCCAGGCGATGCTGGATGATCCCGAATCCTATGTGCAGCATCTTCGCCACACCGATACGGGCGCCATTGAAAAAGCCGCCGCACGTTTTTTTGAATTACATACTGAGTATTATCTGGGCATCCGCGGAGCTGATATTTTTCAAAGCCGAAACCCGGCCGAGGCCGCCCTGTATATATTGAGGGGAACAAAAAAAGGGTGAGCCATGAACCGTAACCGATTGATCGATGAGGCCCGCAAGATTCTGGGTCTTTCCGACCGCGACGGGGCGGAAGAGACGAAAAAACGCTATCGGGAGCTGGCCAAACTCTGGCATCCGGATGTCAACACGGACGGGGAAGCACATGCCAGGATGCAGGAAATAAACCGCGCCTTCACAACCTTGATGAAAGAGGAATTCGGCATCCTGGATTTTTGGGAAGACTATAACCGCTGGTGGTGGCGTCAATACGGAAATGACCCCCTTTGGGGTAATTACTATCCGGATGAGGAGCCGGTCAGGCCCGCTCGGGGGCAGAAGGTGATTAAAAGCCGGACGTGAGGACAAGGGAAAGGTAAAAATAGAAAATGGAAGAACTGGTGGTAATCAGTGGCAAAGGTGGTACGGGGAAAACCAGCGTGACGGCATCGCTTGCGGTTCTTGCATCAAATCCCGTGATTGCCGATTGCGATGTGGATGCGGCGGACCTGCACCTGGTGCTCGAGCCGCACATCCGCGAGAGTCACGACTTTTTAAGCGGACACGAAGCAATCATACGCCCCGCCGACTGCAGCGGTTGCGGCATCTGTATGGACCTGTGCCGTTTCGATGCGGTGCGGCCCGACGGGGATGTGTTTATTATCGATCCGATCGCCTGTGAAGGATGTAACGTATGCGTGCATTTTTGTCCGGAGCAGGCCATTGATTTTCAGGAGAGCCTAAGCGGAAAGTGGTTTATCTCTGACACGCGCGTGGGGCCGATGGTGCATGCAAAACTGGGAGTGGCGGCGGAAAATTCCGGGAAACTGGTGTCGCTGGTCCGCACCGAGGCCAAGCGAGTGGCCGGCGAGGAAAACCGTAAAATGGTGATCGTTGACGGGCCGCCCGGAATCGGCTGCCCGGTCATCGCGGCCATTACCGGCGCCTCGCAGGTCCTCGTCGTGACAGAGCCTACCGTTTCGGGCGAGCATGACCTGGAGCGGGTTTTGGGGCTGGCCAGGCATTTTCAGATTCCCGCGTCCGTGTGCGTCAACAAATGGGACATTAACCCGGAGGCGGCAGGCCGCATTGAACAAAGGGCTCTGGCACTGGGGGCCCGGCTTGCCGGGCGTATCCGCTATGACAGCGATGTCACCAGGGCGCAAATTGAAAACAAGGCAGTGGTTGAAATTGACGCTCCCAGCGCCGAAGATATCAGACGGTTGTGGGAGAACCTGAAATTTTCCAAAGGCACCAATTAACGAAACACAAAAACAATTTATAAAACAGGAGGAACCGGGGTAAGTGGAAGAAGACAAAAAAACATGCAGTTCATGCACAGACACAACTTGTGCGGCGAAAAACCGCCGTGAAAACGAAACCGATCACGAATTTGCCGACCGCCTTCGTCTGGAGGCGAGGCTGTGCCGCATAAAAAATAAAATTGTAGTCCTCTCCGGAAAGGGAGGTGTCGGTAAAAGCACTGTAGCGGTTAATCTGGCAGCATCGCTTGCCGCCGATGGCTATGCGGTAGGCCTGCTGGATGTTGATATTCACGGCCCGTCTGTGCCCACCATGCTGGGACTCCAGGGGCGGGCGCTAAAAGGAGAGCCGGGCGAGCTCCTGCCGGTGGAAATGGACGGCCTGAAAGTGATGTCGGTGGGATTGTTGCTGCATAACCCGGATGACGCGATTATCTGGCGTGGGCCGATGAAGATGGGCGTGATCAAGCAGTTCATCACGGACGTCAACTGGGGGGACCTGGATTATCTCATTATCGATGCGCCCCCGGGCACGGGCGACGAACCTCTGTCTGTGTGCCAGCTCATCAAGCCGCTGACCGGTGCGGTGATCGTGACCACGCCGCAAAAAATAGCGGCGGTGGATGTGCGTAAGTCGGTAAGCTTCTGCAAGCGGCTGGACGTGCCGGTTTTGGGCATCGTGGAAAACATGAGCGGGTTTGTATGCCCCAACTGCGGGCAGCTTACCCAGATCCTGCCGGAAGGGGCAGGGCGTAAAATCGCCCATGACATGGATGTGCCTTTTCTGGGGGCGATCCCCATCGACCCGGGTATCGCTCAGGCGGCTGACGCAGGCAGTGCCTTCATCAGTAATTTTGCCCTGACACAAACGGGGAAGAACATGGAGCAGATTATCGGGCAGATCGTTGTCCCGGACAAAAATAAAAAATTAAACGCATAAGGAGTGAATAATGAAAATTGCGATACCGTTGGCGGAAGGAAGACTGGCAATGCATTTTGGTCATTGCGCGAGCTTTGCGCTGATCGAAGTGGATGAGCAAACAGGGAAGATCATTAAAAAGGAAGAGG
>CAYWRV010000130.1:0-5653 GCA_964460865.1 uncultured Smithella sp.
GCACGTGAATGATCCAATATGGTGTGCCCTGTCCCTGGAATTTAAAACCTGTGACTCTGTTAACCGGCTCGTCGGAGTCACAGTTAATCCTAAGCAGCGTATTATCGACCGTCAACGCCACATTAATGGTGAGTGGCCATGTTCCTGCCGTGCTGCCTGCTCCCTTGACGCCGGCTGCCCTTAGTGTTTTACCGCCGGATAAAACAACGGTTGACGACCATGTAACTGTTCCTGTACAGGCGACATTTATTGTATCGCCTGACGACGCGGCATTGATTACCTCCTGCACCGCCGCTGCCGAGCAGTCCCCCGAAACCGTATGTATGGTGGAATGTGAGTGGCCGGCAGTGAAAACAAATAAGAAAATAACAAGCGCCGCAATTCTTTTCGATCCTGACATACAAACCCCCATCCGTATGAAGTATCGATGTTTGGCCAAATAATATCCGTATCCGAGATCACATACACGCTTCAGGCCGGAAAAAGGGCATCTCATCGGCTATCGCGGATTCAGACACCGGATGCGGTGTTGACGATGATGGCTTTTGAAATAAACTTTTTTACACGGGGCGCAATGACGTCACACATTGAAGCGGAAGTTTATGATGTCTCCGTCCATGACGACGTATTCCTTCCCCTCCAGGCGCAGGCGGCCGGCCGATTTTACCTGAGCGGCGGATCCGCCACAGGCGATGAATTCATCGTAATGCATCACCTCCGCCTTGATAAAGCCTCGTTCAAAATCGTTATGAATCGTGCCCGCTGCTTTGGGGGCTTTGGTTCCCTCAGGGATTACCCAGGCCTTGACTTCATCATCGCCTACGGTAAAAAAACAAATACGCCCCAGAAGCGAAAAGGCAGCACGGATAATCCGCCCGAATGCCGGCTCGGCAATGCCCATTGCGGCCAGAAATTCTTTTTGTTCCCCGGGCGCCAGTCCGGCAAGCTCCGCCTCGATCTTGCAGCAGATACCCAGCACCGGCTCGGCCAGTTGCGCGCCGGCGGCGAATTCATCAGCAAAGGAGAGGTTGTCCTCAGCGACGTTGATAACCACGAGTTCCGGCTTAATGGTCCAGAAGGAAAAACTTCTCAGCGTAAAAACTTCCTGCTGCGTCAAGCCGGCCTGGCGCAGCGGCCTGCCCGACTCCAGACATTCCTTCAGGCGGGGAAGAAGATCATTTTGCGCTGTCTCCTGCGGGGAAATTGATTTTTTCGGTGTTTTTGCGAGACGTTCGAGTTTTTTCTCAATGATGATAAGATCAGATAGAATCAGTTCATCTTCAAGTTTGCGGTAGCCATCAACTGCCAGAGAAAAGTCCGGCAGGGAAAAGCCGTCCACGACGTGCAAAAGGCCGTCCGTGCCGCTCATGCTCTGGCGGATGGCGTCCCAGGGATGCTCTCCCACGGCATGCACATCAATAAACGGAACTTTCGCGGGTGATACTTTGGCCGGTTTGTAAATTTCCACAAGCCTGTCAAAGCGCTCGTCCGGCACGGACGCCTGTCCGTGCAGGACAGTTTCCTGGCGGGCGGGATCCGCCTTCACGCCTGTCATGATTTCAAACAGGGTGCTCTTCCCGCTTTGGGGAAGCCCCAGAATGCCGATTTCCATATTCAGTCCCTTATCTGCGAGAGGATGATGATGCAGCTAAACGCCACCTGAAGGTGGGAGCCCGCATACAAGCCTTTGGCGACGTTATTGCCGAAATTCTTTTTCAATGCGCCTCATCGCCTCTTCCAGCCTTTCATCCGGCACGGTAAGCGAGATACGAACAAACCCTTCACCGTACTGGCCGTAAGCTGTACCGGCGGCGACCACCACGGCGGTTTTGTCAAACAGGCGGTTGGTGAATTCAAGAGAGGTCATTGACGAAGGTACCGGCACCCACAAATAGAACGTGCCGCGTGGAGGGTCGAAGTTGATACCGATCTTCCGAAGCGTGCCTAACACAAGTTCACGCCTCTTTCCGTAAATGGAGAGCATCTCATCCACAAACCCCGCCTCATGGCGCAGCGCCTGAATACCCGCGAACTGCACGGCGTTGAATATGCCGGAGTCTGTGTTTTCTTTCACCTTGCTGATGCCGGCAATGAGATCGGGATTGCCCGAGGCCATGCCGATCCGCCAGCCGCACATATTAAACGGCTTGGAAAGAGAATTGAGCTCAATGCCCACGTCTTTGGCGCCCGGAGCCTGAAGAAAACTGATACGCTCCTGCCCGCCGAAAACAACCTCGCCATAGGGGTTGTCATAGCACACGGCAATATCATAGTCGCGCGCGAAGGCGACGAGTTTGTTCAGAAACTCCGCCGTGGCACAAGCGCCTGTCGGGTTGTTCGGATAATTCAAAAACATGGCGCTGGCTTTTCTGGCCACGTCCGAGGGGATATCCTCAAAGACGGGAAGATAATCGTTGGCAGGCAAAATGGGTACGTTATAGGGAATTCCCTCGCCCATCAAAATACTGGAGCGGTACGCCGGATAGCCCGGATCGGTCATCAGCACGATGTCTCCCGGGTTGACGCGCGCCAGCACAAAGTGGTGGCACCCCTCCTTTGATCCCAGGAGTCCGAGTATTTCATTTTCGGGATTTAAAGTGACTCCGTATCTTTTCGAGTACCATGCGGCAATTTCCCTGCGGAACGCGAGCATGCCTTTTTCTTCATCTGTGGGATAACGATGGTTTTGCGGGTCACGCGCACTGGCGCATAACTCATCAATAATGGATGCGGGAGTGGCTTCCACCGGATCACCGATGGCCAGCGATATTACATCTATTCCCTCCGATTTGGCCTTGTTGATTTTTTTACGAAGCTCCATAAACAGGTATGGTGGAATTTTTTTCAGTCGCTCAGCAGTCTGCAATCTCCATCTTCCTCCCGGTACGATTATTTGTAGGCTTCTTCGAAAAGCAGCCCTTGATAAACCATTTTCGTGTTCCCCTCAAGGTAAATCTCCTTAAAGCCGTCAGCCGCACAGCTGAAATAAACGCGCAGCGTGTCACCGCTCCGGACGGCGACATCCACCGGTGAGTCAACCAGGCCGCGTCCGGCGGCGGCAAGTACCGCGGCCACAACCCCGGTGCCGCAGGCCAGCGTCTCGTCCTCGACGCCACGCTCGTAGGTTCTTACTTTCATACGCCGGCGGTCCAAAACGCAGGCAAAATCGGCGTTCGTCCCGCGGGGCGCAAATAAATCGTGGAACCGGATTTTACGACCCAGTTCAAATACGGCACAGGCATCCGGGGCATCCACAAAGCAAACAGCGTGCGGAACGCCTGTGTCGATGCAGTCCAGAAGAACTTCCCGGCCGTCGATGATGATTTTCCGCTCCGCTTCGAGCCCGGTGGGGTCTGTAAGCCCCACTTTGACTCGATCATCGATGACCTCGGCGCTGACAAGGCCCGCCAGTGTTTCAAAAGTCATTTTCCGGCCGGCGATGCCGTTTCGGAAGGCAAAGCGTGCCACGCATCTGGCGCCGTTTCCGCACATTTCGGCTACACTGCCGTCTGAATTGAAAAATCGCCATTTGAAATCCGCAATCGCAGAGTTTTCAATCAGAAACAACCCGTCGGCGCCGACCGATATTTTCCGGTGGCAGACACGTCTGACAAATTCCGGCAAATCAACAATTTGCAAAGCCAGGCTGCGATTGTCGATAATGATGAAATCATTGCCGCTGCCGCTCATTTTCCAAAAACTGATCAGTCGCAGTTCTTCCACACTCATCGTTGCACCTCTTTGCCGCCGCAGCGTCGGCCGCAGCCGGTTATTGCCGGGAGCGGGACAAATAAGTCACGGCCCCGACAGGTCTGTGGGCAGTTGATTTGGGAAACTTCCGTCAAGCATCCTGAACAATATCGTCGTTACGGGGAAGCGACCTGGTAACGCGCAGCACCTCCTCGGCGGTCGTGAGGCCGGCCAGCACCTTTTTGATCCCGTCCTGCTGAAGTGTGATCATGCCCTGTTTAATGGCCAGCTCGGCGATCTGGTTGGAGTCCGACGTTTTCAATACCAGCTTTTTGATGTTGTCTTCCACAATCAGAATCTCGAATATCGCCGTACGGCCGCGAAAACCGGTCTGCATACATAAATTGCAGCCCTTTCTCCGGTAAAATGTGTTGTTGCTGACCGCTGATTGTTTCAGACCGAGATTTGCCAGTGTTTCCGAATCGGGAACGTAGACCTCTTTGCAATGCGGGCAAAGCAGTCTGACCAGTCGCTGGGCGATGATCGCCACCAGCGACGAGGTCACTAAAAATGGCTCCACCCCCATGTCGATCAAACGAGTTACGGCGCTGGCCGCGTCATTGGTGTGCAGCGTCGAGAAAACCAGATGTCCGGTCAGAGACGATTGTATGGCTATTTCCGCCGTTTCGCGGTCGCGGATTTCCCCCACCAGGATCACGTCCGGGTCCTGACGGACAATCGATCTCAAGCCGGCGGCGAAGGTCAGGTCGATTTTCGGATTGACCTGAATCTGCCCCACCCCGTCGATCTGGTATTCAATCGGATCCTCGATAGTGATGATGTTGATCTCCGGACGGTTAATCGTGGAAAGCGCCGCATAAAGCGTGGTGGTCTTACCGCTGCCCGTGGGGCCGGTCACCAAGATTATCCCGTAGGGGGATTTGATCAGCCGGGCCAGTGTTTTGATGCGCTCGTCGTGCATTCCCAAATCAGACAGCCTTAGAATGTTAGTGGATTTATCCAGAAGGCGCAAAACCACCCGCTCACCGAAAGCGGTGGGCAGGATGGAGACGCGCACATCGACCAGGCGATCCGCGATTTTTAACTCTATCCTCCCATCCTGGGGCAGACGCTTTTCCGCGATGTTGAGTTTGGCCATGATTTTAATGCGGGAAACCAGCGGCGACTGGATACGGCGCGGCAGGTTGAGAATGTCATACAAAATGCCGTCAATGCGGTAGCGGATTTTCACGTTGCCGGAGTAAGGCTCGACGTGAATGTCGCTTGCCCGGTCTTTGATGGCGCCGGAAACAAGCAGATTCACCAGTTTGATGATCGGCGCATCACTGGCTTCATCAAGCAGGTCGTCTGTTTCATCTATCTCTGAAATCAGATCGTCGGCCGACTCTTCATTGATTTCCTCAAAATAATCTTTGGCCGAGGTGCGGCTCATGTCGTAGGAGAGGTTGATGGCCGCCATAATCTGGTCCTGGGGGGCCAGGGTAATCGGCAAATCCTGCCTCTGCAGAAGCAGACGCAGATCATCGGCCGGCTGAAAATTAACCGGGTCATTGACGGCAATCGCCTGAAATTCATCAGTAATGACCGGCACCATTTTGTGCTTTTTCAGATAATGTATGGGGACGCACTGTGTAAAGCCGATATTGATTTTGTCAACCGGCAGTTCCTTGCGGAGGGGGATGCTGAAATGCTCCGACAAAATGGACAAAAGCCTGATTTCATCGATTACCTTTTTATGGATCAAAAACTCGAAAAAGCCCGCACCGCCTTTGCGTTTGTTGCCCGCTTCCGCCTCGGCCAGTATTTCCGGGGGCACACCGGCGGTGATGAGTCTTTCTTCCAGCGAGATAATCGCTTTATGCTGCGGAGCCGCGTTATTTTTATTCACGCCGGCAAAGGCATTCAATGCTTTGAGTATGGTGGACATAAAAAACTGCTCTCA
>CAYWRV010000131.1:0-5621 GCA_964460865.1 uncultured Smithella sp.
CGTCAATGAAGAGGGTTTTGTTGTCTTTCTTGCTTTTTTTGAGCACGATGATGCAAGTGGCGATGGTCGTGCCAAAAAAAAGATCGGGCGGAAGCTGAATCACGCAATCGATGTAGTTGTTGTCTATCAGATATTTGCGGATCTTCTGCTCCGCGCCGCCGCGATAGAGCACTCCCGGAAATTCAACAATCGCCGCAGTGCCGCTGGTGGACAGCCAGGAGAGCATGTGCATGGTAAAGGCAAGATCGGCCTTGCTCTTGGGCGCGAGGACGCCCGCCGGTGAAAAACGCGGGTCGTTGATCAAAAGCGGATTGCCGTCGCCTTCCCACCTTGTAGAATAGGGCGGATTGGAAACGATGGCGTCAAAGGGCTCATCATCCCAGTGCTTCGGGTCGGTCAGTGTATCACCGTGGGCGACATCAAAATGATTGTAGTTGATGTCATGCAAAAACATATTGATACGGCAAAGATTATAGATAGTGAGGTTGATTTCCTGCCCAAAGAAGCCTTGCCGGACATTTTCTTTGCCGAGAACCTTGACGAATTTGAGAAGCAATGACCCGGAACCGCAAGCCGGATCATAGACCTTGTTCACTTCTTTTTTACCGACCGTTGTAATCTCGGCAAGGAGCTCACTGACTTCCTGCGGGGTAAAAAATTCACCGCCGGACTTGCCTGCATTGGCGGCATACATGGTCATCAAAAACTCATAGGCGTCACCGAAAGCATCAATCGTGTTGTCGTAATAGTTGCCCAGCTTCAGGTCGCCGATCGCCTCCAAGAGCTTCACCAGCTTCTGGTTTCGTTTTTCTACCGTAGGCCCAAGTTTGTTGGAATTGACATCGAGATCATCAAACAAACCTTTGAGGTCAGGCTCGCTTTCCGTTCCTTTTGCCGAACTTTCAATGTTGCGAAACACCGCGGCCAGCGTTTCGTTGAGGTTAGCGTCATGGCGCGCTTTGGCGCGTACATTTACAAAAAGCTCGCTCGGTAAAATAAAAAACCCTTTTTCCTTTACCGTATCGGCACGCCCAAACTCCGCCTTTTCATCCGCAAGTACGGCGTAATCAAATTCTTTATTGCCGCTGCGCCGCTCGTCTTCATTGATCCAACTTACGAGATTTTCGCTGATGAAGCGGTAAAAGAGCATCCCCAGAACATACTGTTTGAAGTCCCAGCCGTCAACGCTGCCGCGCAGATCGTTGGCGATCTGCCAGATGGCGCGGTGCAATTCGGCGCGTTCTTGTTCTTTGGTTGTGTTTGTGTTGAGATTGCCTGTCATAATTATTTCCTTGCCAATATTTTATAAGGTGACGCTTTTAGATAACGTATAATATTTTTCGCACATTTGAGAAGCAGCCCAATCTGGCAAAGGATTTATCGTTCAAAGGCAAAAACAATACCGTTAGGAGGGCTACTCATGGAGATTAGCAAATCGTGCATGGAAAACAAAGAGAGAAAAACGGAACAGATCATCAGCGTGCTCATCGGCTCAGGTCTTGCCATATCAGAAATCTGATATGGCAAGACCTGCCCATAAACTACTTCAAATCAGCTTAAATGGCGTCAAAAGAGCCGTCCTTTCTTGCCCTGGCCACACCCAGCATGTATTCATCCATCCCCTTGGCCGCGTAGGGCACATAGGCTCCCAGTGCCATATTGAGACAGCCTTCACGGTCGTCTTCGGTCACAAAGATCACCCTTTTGTTTTCCGCCGCACCTTTGAGGATACCCTCCGCTGATTGCGCCGGTGTGATGGCCGAGTCGGGGATCGGGCCGCCTTCCCAGATCGCCGTCGCAACAGTACCCGGAATCACCGTGGAAAAACGAATGCCTTCATCCCAGTATTCGTAGCGCAGCGAAGTGGTCAGAGCCAGCACTGCCGACTTGGTAGCCGAATACATGCTCTGATAGGGAAAGTGAACGTAGGCAATGCCCGAGGCGGTATTGGCGATATGGCCGCTCTTTTGCGCTTTCATATAGGGCAGGGCCGCGCGCACACCATAGATCACACTGTAGAAATTGATGGCGAAAGCTTTTTCCCATTTATCGTTGTCCTGCTGTTCAAAAGCACCGGACAGGCCAAGACCGGCATTATTGAAAAGCAGGTCGATTCGTCCTCCACCGAATGCCGCCGCCTTGTCCACCATGGTTTTGACACTGGATTCCGAGGTCACGTCGGTCTTTATCCCCTGCACCTTGCCCGGATACTTTTTGCTCAAACGGGTCACATGCTTGTTGAGGTTCTCCGTGTTGATGTCTGCAATGGTCACCGCCTTGGCGCCCATTTCCAGCATGCTTTCCACCAACGCCAGTCCGATACCGGAAGCGCCGCCGGTCACCGCCGCCGTTTTATTTTCATAATATTCTTTCATAGCAGTCCTCCTTTATTTTTATCCGATTTGCTCAATGACCCGGTCATGGAATTGTTTCAGTGTCATGCCGCCGCTGGTTAAAGCATGGTCGAACATTTGCTGCAGGAATTGCTCGTTTGCTTCTGGGTTTTCTATTGCGTTACGATAGATCCTGCGGGCTGTGTCAACAATGGGCAGCACAATCTTTTCCTGCTCAATGCCGTCAAGAATCTCGATACCTGCCTGATCGATACTGATGGCGCCGGGTGGTATGTTTTTAGGGTCGCCGAATATCTCTGTGGCAACCTCGGCCGGGCAGACCACCGTTACCTTGATGTTGAAGGGGGCCAGTTCGTAGCGCAGGCATTCGGTCAGCCCGCGCACGGCGCATTTGCTGGCCACATAAACACTTTGGAGGGGCAGAGGTACAATCGCGGCCAGCGAAGCAATATTAACGATATGGCCGCTTTCCCGTTTCAGCATGTAGGGCAGCACCGCCTGTACGCCGTGAATCACGCCATACAGGTTGGCATCGATGACTTTTCGGATATTGTCCATGTTCTCCGCGGCGAAGAATCCGCCCCAGCCCACACCGGCGTTGTTGAAAATGTAGTCTATGTGTTGTGTTTTCTCAACCCGGGCGATGAAAGACCGGAAAGCATCATAATCGGTAACATTCAGCGACTCGGCGTGGACTTTGTCGCCGTATTCGGACAGAGATTTCCCGGCTTCCAGGATTTTTTTCTCCGTGCGCCCGACCATATACACGGTAGCACCTCTTGCCAGCAGTTGGCGGGTGATTCCCAGGCCGATGCCGGAACCGGCGCCGGTGACAACGCATACTTTGTCTTTAAAAAAATTATTTCTGTCATCCATCGCGAGTCTCCTTTTCAGCATTTGTAATCAACAATACAAAATAAGCATTCAGGACAGTCCTGCTTTCTTTTTTGTTATTCCTGCTGAACGTTTTGTTGTTCAGAGAAACTTACCTGCCGTTATGTGCATCACGCTGCATTTTACCCAGCTGGATAAGAAGATGCAGTAAATACAAAAGAACACATCCATTGGAGGCCAGAATCACACCAAGAACCAGTCCGTGAACCAGATGGGGGATAAGCATCGATGTGCCGAACATGATGGTCAACAGATTCATTATTAATTGCACTACAAACAGTTTTTTCAGTAGCGGGGGGATGGGGCCGCGAACTTCATCAGATTGGTGCAGCAATGGTATGAAAATTTTTATCAGGGTGATCAATCCGCCCATGATATTGAGCACACCGACAAGAATGGTCAACAAAGGAACCAGAATATTCGGAATCACGCACGACACAATGCCCGGCGCGGCAAATAAAAGCCCCAACAGAATCATCAGCCGCGAACGGGGGAAAGCACCAAGCGGCGTGTTGCCGGAGGCCAGCATCTGAATGGCAAAAATGACCATGAGAAGTCCGAGCTGTGCACTTGCGGAAAATGAAAGTCTGCCCAGATTGACGGGAATCAGCAGGGCTCCGAGAAGCACCATGAAAATACCCATCAGGAGGATCATTGCCTGATCGATGGAAAGCTCGATGTCTCCTTCGTGTGGTTTCTCCGCTGCGGGATACTTCCGGTAGAGGAAGTACAAAACGCCGGCAAGATAAAGGATGGATGCCCCGTATGCCAGAACGACCACGGCCGTCATTTCGGTAGAGAGCATCTTCTGATTCCACAAAAGCAGTGCAATGAGCATCGACAATCCGTAAACCAGGCAGCATGCAAGAATCAGATGCCGGAGAAGGCCTCCGTGTTTGATCCATGTTCGAAATTTGCTCCTGTCCAACAGCATTTGCAAAAAGAGCAGGAAACCTCCGGGACCAAAGCAGATAAACAGCATGATGCGTGAAAGACGGTTAAAAACATCGGGAATGAAACAGGTGACAATGCCAACGGCGGCAATCACGGCACCAAGGGCAACGATCAGTCTTGATCTTCGCACATCTCCAAACGGTGTTTTCCCCATCGTAACGATCTGAAGTGCAAGAATTACCAGAAGCAAACCATATACACCGTTTTCATAATAGGGAAGTGCGCCTGAGGACACTGGAAAGAGCAGCGTGCCGGTAATCAGCAGCGCCATACCCACAATCACCAGAATCACCACTTCTAAGGGAAGCTCGCTTTTCTCAAGAAGGGAAGGCATGGTCATGCCGGTCATCCTTTTTTATTGTGTTTTGTCAAAAAGTTTTCGGAAGAATCCGCCTGTGTCAATTACTTTTTCACGGACAGCATCCATCACGGGATTCACCAGGTGGTTGAGGCGGACTTCCCCTTGGTGCCGTTTCTGCCAGGCAGGCTTCCCGAAAGGTTTGAGGGCAAGTTTTCGTTGCCGGAAAACCGGACTCCGGATCGATCAGTGCCGTTTCGCTCCCTTCCGGAGGGATGAATACGGGCGGTACGGAATGTGCGTAGGGCATCTGAAGAAAACCTTGCGCTTACAGGCAGCGCGCCGGTAGCGCCTGTGAGACCGGTGTCGGCCCCTGTATCGCACCTCACCCATACCGCTATTGCAAGATCGGGAGTGAAGCAGACAGGCCAGAAGTCGCGGTTTTTGTTGGTTGTTCCGGTTTTACCCGATACGGGAAAGCCGAACTTCATGGACGTTGGTCCTCTTGCCGTAGCCCGTGCAACGACTCCTTCGAGGGCCTGACCGACAAGAATTGGTTATTAAATTGACAAGAACTTGCTTTCTGTGAACGGCAGGCAATATAAGAAATGGTGACTTGCATGTCAAGAAAATCTTGACGACAAGTGGACCGGCTTTCTTCTCTAATGTCCAGTCTGGGCCTCGACGAGGCTTTCGTCGCCGCAGTATTTTTCCCGGAGGCGCGGTTTTTCTATTTTGCCGGTGGGGTTTCGCGGCACTTTGTCGAAGATGATCCGGCGCGGTCGTTTGTAGCGCGGCAGGGCCTCACAGTATTTTGCGAGGTTGGCCTCGGTGAGAGTTGCGCCGGGTTTCAGTTCAATAATCGCCGCGACGATTTCACCCAGGCGATGGTCCGGCAGGCCAATGACGGCCGCGTCCTTGATTGCCTCGTGAGCGCGCAGGAAGTCCTCGATCTGCACCGGATAGATGTTTTCGCCGCCGGTGATGATGAGGTCTTTTTTCCTGTCCACCAGATAGACAAAGCCGTCCTCATCCGTGCGGGCCATATCGCCCGTGTAGAGCCAGCCGTTTTTAAGTGATTCCGCGGTGGCCTCCGGATTGTTGAAGTAGCATTTCATGAC
>CAYWRV010000132.1:0-5604 GCA_964460865.1 uncultured Smithella sp.
CTGCTCTTTGGCTCCGCTTGTGGCATAGGCGGTCATCGCGATGATCGGCAACTCGTTGAAGCGCCCGTCGGCGCGGATGAGAGCTGTCGCCTCATAGCCGCTCATCACCGGCATCTGCACATCCATCAGCACTGCATCATACGCGGTGCGTTGTATGGCCTGAACGGCTTCTGAACCGTTTGCGGCGATATCTATTTCAAAGCCCGGGCCTTTCAGCATCTCCACGGCCAGTTGCTGGTTGATTTCATTGTCTTCGACAAGAAGAATTCTCGCCCCCTTCATTTGGCCCGGGCCGAAGATTTGTTCTTTTGAGACGCTTGCCGACTCTTTCAGGCGGCTTTCCCTGCCGAAGACCTCCAGTATGGTGCTCATAATGACTGCTTCATGAGCCGGCTTCATGATGTAGGCGTTTATTATTTTATCTCTTTCCGCCTTTTTCAGAACGTCTTCATGGCCGAAGGCGGTGATGAGAATAATCGCGGGTTTTTTTGAATATTGTCATCGGCCATGATGCGTTCCGCTGTTTGAATGCCGTTTTCGCCCTCCATAAGCCAGTCCATGAAGACCAGCTCATAAGTGGCCTCGCCGGATATCTGCGCCCTTTTCAGTTCGTCGATCGCGGCCGCACCCGATTCGACTCCTTCCGCCCGCAGAGAGAAGGATTCCAATTGCTCAACCAGTACCTCGCGCAGCGCCTTGTTGTCGTCAGCCACGAGCACTCGCATGTTGCGAAGTTCAAGCGGCACGGATAAGTAAAGTTCTTCTGCGGGTTTTTCCGGCAACGCGAACCTCGCCGTAAAGCGGAATGTGGAGCCGCGGCCGACCTCGCTTTCCACGGTGATTTCCCCTCCCATCATCCCGACCAGATGTCTGGAAATGGTCAGCCCCAGGCCGGTGCCACCGTATTTTCGTGTGATTAAAGAATCAGCCTGTGAAAAGGTGTTGAATATTTTTTTAATGTCTTTTCGGGAAATGCCGATGCCGGTATCCGCGCAGCTGAAAGACACCTCGGCCGAACTGTCCGTAGCTTTCAACAGATCAGCCCTGAGGACGATATGGCCTGTATCCGTGAATTTGATGGCATTGCTCAGAATGTTGATGAGGACCTGCTCCAGCCTGAACGGATCTCCTGTCAGCCTGCGGGGGACATCCGGAGCGATCGAGATGACCAGCTCGAGGCCTTTTTGTGCGGATTTGAGAGAAAACAAATCCCCCAATTTCTTAAAGGTATCATCCAAACTGAATTCCATCGACTCGAAGCGCATCTGCCCCGCTTCCATTTTGGAAAAGTCGAGAATATCGTCGATCAGCACCAGGAGAGAAGAGGCGGAATGAGAAATCTTTTTCAGATAGTCGCGCACTTTCGTGGAGAGCTCCTGCTGGAGAGTCAGATCCGTGAAGCCTACAATGGCATTCATCGGCGTGCGTATTTCATGGCTCATGCTGGCCAGAAATTCACTTTTTGCCTTGTCGGCGCGTTCAGCGAGCACTTTGCCCATCTTCAGTTCATCGGTTTTCTTTTTTTCGGTGATGTCAAAGAGGATGCCTTCGAAATAAAGAATCTTCCCCTCCTCGTTGCAGACACTGTGAGCGTTCAGTGAAACATCGATGATCTCGCGGTTTTTACGGTAAACTTGCATTTCGAAATTGTCTACGCGGCTTTGTTTTTTCAAAATCCTGTAGAGATCCCTGAGCACGGAGGGCTCGACACACGAATCCCTGATCATGGGGGAGATGCTCAGTAATTCCTCCTGCGAATCATACCCGAGCATTTTCACCATCGCGTGATTCATGATTGTAAATTCACCTTTTATATTATTCTGAAAAATTCCTTCAGCGGCATTGTCGAAAATGCCGCGATACTTGTTTTCACTTTCCCGGAGCGCCCTCTCCATCTTTTTGCGTTCGGTAATATCCCGGCACACCAGCATAATCCCGTTGGGAGCGCCATCTTTATCCCGCGTGAAAGACGCGGACACTTCCTCCCACAACGTGTAGCCATCCTTGTGATATATCTCCAGGTCCATGCTGATCGAATAGTGCGGGTCAGCCATCACCTGGTCGAGTTTAGTGGAAAATACATCTTCAATAGTTTTTCTCACCAGCTCAAGTGATTCAGGTGTCATCGTCTGTTCCGGCGTCAAACTCATCGCTTCTTCAGGCGTGTAGCCGGTCAGGCGTCTCTCGGAGGGACTGACGTAGGTCGGTTTAAAATCCAGATCCAGCGTGGTGATGGATTCGCGCATATTTTCGACGATCATCCTGTATCTTTCTTCGCTTTGGCGAAGTTTTTTCTCGGCTGCCTTGCGGTCGGAGATGTCCCGCGAAATCACCACCACCGCTTTGGGCTTTCCCTGTTCGTCCCAGACGATATCGCCCACCGTGTCGAGCCATACATAGTGACCGTCGGCATGTCTGGCGCGGTATTCGGTTTTGACCTGCCTGCCGGTGGCTCTTCCCTCCTCAAACTTCAGAATG
The DNA here is from genome assembly GCA_964460865.1 of uncultured Smithella sp. Lineage (GTDB taxonomy): Bacteria > Desulfobacterota > Syntrophia > Syntrophales > Smithellaceae > UBA8904. The sequence continues at coordinate 2,479 of CAYWRV010000132.1, forward strand.
ACTCTTTCCATGTCATCAGGATAAATGACATCCAGCGCCGATTGCCCCACCCGTTCGTCAGGATGATAGCCCAGGCTCTTTTTATGGGACGGGCTGGCATACATATTAACCCCGTTAAAATCCATCACACGGATCATGTCGGACATGTTTTCCGTAATCACCGCCAGCATCTCTTCGCTTTTTTTAAGAGCGGACTGGGCCTGCACCTGGCCGGTGATGTCGCGGGCAATCCCTATGAATCCGATGGGCAATCCGAAGCTGTTTGTGTTGAGTGCCGCCGCTAATTCATAAACAAGCTGCGAGCCGTTCCTGTGCCGAAACTCGGTGATAAATGATTTACCGGTTTCCTGGTTTTGAAAATTTGGCGAAAAACCCGATACGTTTTCTGGGCATCCTCGCGGCTTTGCAGGTCGCGATAACTTACGCCCTGCAGTTCTTCCAGGGTTACGCCCAGGTGGTCGCACATTGCATTGTTGACAAAAGTATATCTTCCTTCCAGGTCAACCTCGAAGTATGCCTCCTGCAGAGTATCGATTAAATTCCTGTATTTATTTTCTATCTCTTTTGCGGCGGCCGGCAGTTCGGTATTGCCGGAGAGGCTTCCAGCTAATTTATCCCGGGTTCTTTTGTGCTTGAGCTCCCTTCCCGCAACTTCTGTCAGGCGCGACAAGTTTTTTTTCGCCATGAAATCACTGGCACCCAGTCTGATACATTCAGCTGCCGCCTCCTCGCCGACGGGGTCCGAAACGACAATCAGCGGAATATCCCATCCGCAGTCTTTTAAATAAGAAATGGCCGTATGCGCATGAAACCCCTCCATCGAATAGTCGCTGATGACAAGATCCCACATCTTGTCTTTGAGGGCTTTTTTCAGGCCGTAAAGATCCTCTACGCGCTTAAATGACGGCTGATAGTTTTTTTCTTCCAGATGAGCGGCTATCGCGGCTGCTTCTTTATCTGAAGCAGAGATCACAAGCACTTTCAAAGGCTGTTTATTGCCACCTTCACGAGAACGCTTTGTGTCAGGATGCGGGTTTTTGGACATTGCGTATCCTTGCTTTTTTTGTTTTATACAACCAAAGAAGCTCATATTGCTTATAAGCATCCGGATTTACGGATTGTTTACACATTGAGCCACATGGCGACATCTGTCGCGGCGATGAGTCACAACTTAAGCTATCTGCTTTTATATCGGCAACGACAGGCATAAATTGAATTTTATCGGCACTAAGTATGGAAAAAAGCGAAAAAGGGGACACTCGCCACCGGGATGACCACAGGCTATCCGGCCCTGTGCTTTGAAAGACAAACTTTGTGGCGCACCGGTTTCAGAGTGACTATGTGAATTATCCGGGGCAATCAGCAAGAATTCCTGAAAAAAGAACTGGCATGGCGGACTTTATATAAAGGTCGAATTCGGCGTGTTTTGCCGATTGTTCTGGACATCTTGCCCGCTTCTCCATTAATGTGCCTCAAATACTCGCGTGCGCGGCATAGTTTAATCATCTAGATGCAAGGCTATATGCTCGCTTAGCGCCACAAGCAGCAAAACGGGCCGGTTGACCAAAAAGAGACAAACCCTACGGCGACGAGCAGGTGCAATCGCCGGCACAGCGCAAGTTCATTTGAGGAGAGAGATAAAATGATTTCACGAATAGATCATGTGTCTATCGCGGTCAGAGACCATGAAAAGGCGGTACATTTTTTTCGTGACATTCTGGGCGCCATAGAGGGAACGGGCGGGCCGGATCATACACTTAAATACTTCTGGCAGATTTTCTCACTGGGAGATTTGTCGCGCCTGGAAATAATCTCGCCTACGGACAAAGGCAGCTTTCTGGATGGATTTTTGAACAGAAAGGCCGCCGGAGTCCATCATCTCACCCTTCAGGTTCCCGATCTTCGCAAAACGATAGAGCACCTCAAAGAGCATTCCATTCCCTTTTTCGGACACAATGAATACCCGGGGAATATCTGGAAGGAAATATTCATCCACCCGCGCCATGCCTTCGGCGTCCTGTTACAAATTGCCGAATTCAGGGCTGATGACTGGATCTCCGAATCGGTCAAATTCCCTGCCGGTAAAAAATGGGAGCTGGCCCGGACAGACAATGGCGTCCGTGTGACATTTGCCCATCCGGGCGGCGGCAAGTTTTCCACGGAACTGGAAAGAGCCGATATAAAACAACTGATAGATGGACTGGAAAAGATGCTGGAGTGAAGATTATCCTCCCGGTCTTTAAACGGGATTTATCCGCGGCATGGCCAATCCGCAGGCTTTCAAATATTAAACTCAACAGCAAGGGATGCGAAGCGGGATATGACCCGGGCTGTTTCCTCCGGCGATTAATGAGGCTGGCTTATACGGCACGCACACCTCACGGGTGCCGGAAGTTATTATGAAGCTGCGCCGATCCTTAAATGAGCCTTTTGGTAACTAAATGACGATATATTCAGCGGTCGGGCGGTCGGGCGGCCGCCCGACCGCTGAATACCGCATACTTTTTCAAAACCTCCAGAAACCAATCCATGTTCTCTTACCCTTTCTTCACCCCGGTTATTTCGTCAGATGGCAGCTGGGTCTTTTGCCATTGACGTCTGCCCTCCGTGTCACTTATTCGCCATGTAACCAAAAGCCCGTTATTGAAACATCTTTTGATCTCCTTATGTGCCCCGGAGTGTACACAATTCGGCAGCATTGCCTGCCTTACCTTATGGTAGACTGGGAATATTTCGAACAGGGCGTTACCCAAAAATCGCATTGTCCCTTGTTGCTGATTCTGCAGGATGCAGAACCATCGCTTCATGTCCTTACTTTCTTTCAAAAGTGGAACGACCAAGTGCAGCTGATAGCTGTCTGCCGGTATTGCCTGTTCAGTTTTTTTTCTTATCCTCTAAAAAGCTCATATTATTCATAAGCATCCGGATTTACAAATTGTTTACACATTGAGCCGCATAACGACCTCTGTCGCGGCGAGGAGTGACAACTTAAGCTATTACAGTCATTACGGTCGGTAGAGGACTATCACCTCCAGGAAGTCGCGCCCTGCCGGGCGCACCACGCAAAAACGCGCCGGATCAAAGTGATCCGGCGCGGCTGTATAATCCGGTTGAAAGTTTCTTCGT
>CAYWRV010000133.1:0-5563 GCA_964460865.1 uncultured Smithella sp.
GTAACTTGCCATTTTAACTGATTATTATTTTTTCTGCTGTCAAACTCGGGAATTACAATCCGCTGTGGAAGGCCAAAACCGTCAAACTGGGCATTGATGAAACGGAGGCACAACAAAAAGGTTTAACCAAATGGATGAATACCCATCGTCTCAGCCAATGCCGTGAGGTCTTCATTTCGGCCGGTATAGAGCTGTGATGGGAATTTAGCAGCACCACGCGGGGTAACAAGATCGAGAAATTACATCCACTTGAGACATACAATTAAAAGGGGCCGTTATCCGGCCCCTTTTAAAAGGAGATACCTATCTCTAAAATACGAGCACTTTAATGTCAGGGAAGCCCATTAACTTCATGATGAAGTAGTTGATTGCTGCCTCACCGGGATCATCAGAAAAGCATATAATCTCGGCGTAGCGGGTAACGCCTGCCTTGTAAATAATATTCCAAATGTCTTTGGCTGGTTTTGGGCTACCGTCTTCATTTAAAAGTTCGGTGTAAGGAACATGAACCACTTTGCCCTCGACTGCCTGAGATGGAATGGTTTTCCCTGAGGCAATGAATATTTTCGGATACAACCCTTTCGTGCTATTCGGATCTGCAATTACTGCTTTACCGGGTTTCACCTGGTAATTAACAGGCGGCACGGCAAGGTCATGTCTTACCTTTTTAGGAGCCACTACCGTGGGGTCTTTCTTCAACGCAAAACCACGTTTTGACCAGTACCCCATTGTATCGATGAAAATAGAAACTTTTTTCTGCCCCAGCTGCTCAAGCAGTATAAATGCCAAGGCGGATTCCTTCGTAATACCTTGATCAGAAATTACTACGGCCTCATGTAATGGATTGACGCCAGCAGCCCCCAAAAGTCGGGCCAACGCCAAGGGATCTTTTAGATTATTTTTAAAGATTTCTATAGGAACGTTCAAGGCAAAAGGCACATGGCCATTATTGTAGGCGTCGGAAGAGCGCACATCCACAATACTTACATGTATGCTGCCAAGGCTGCGCGTCCTTTGCCCACCCCACCACTGTAGCCAATTTGTATCTCTCATCAAATACGGTGCATCGTAAGTCCAGTAGGGAAGATCCCTTTCATCATGGAGCCAAGCAAGTTGAGATTCGGGAAAATGCTTTACGTTTGGATACCCGGCAATAAACTTAAGAGCAAAGAATGGTACCGATCCTCCCGGCCCGCCGCCGCAGTGCGTATAAACATGCTGATTGCGACGGATACCCAGGTAATCAAGCATCTTCTGTATTTCTTCACGAGACTTGTAGGTTTTGTCAGCATTAAAGAAATCTGGATAGCCAAGCATGATGGCAAAAGGAATATGACCGGCCTTGTTATAGCTTAAAGCTTCCCCGAAATGCCATACAGGAGTAAGGCCCTCCACAATAGCATTATTTACCCTGTCACCGGTTGCGGTCAGAAATTCTGTCAGGTTCGCTTTGACATTGTGGTTTAGCTTTTTAATTTGAAAAGTTCCTCTACGAGGCACCGAGGGAATATCTTTCGTTACCGGATGCCCCTCCTCTTGCCACTTAGAAAGGCCTCCATCAAGAATATAGAGGTTCTTAACCGGGAAGCCGTGGTAGTAAAGTGAATAAAACAGTCTAGCTGCGTGAAAAATGCCGCCCTCATCGTACATAATAATTTTGAGGTTTGGACTGATCCCCCAGGCCTGGAACAGTTTTTCCATTTGCGGCACAGGCATCTCCTGAAAAGCATAAGGACATGTTTCCATATCGGTAAAGAAGTCCACGCCTCCCCCGTAGGATAAGCTCACACCCTGTGAAACACTTTCCTGTTCTGTAAAAGAAACACTGATTGCCCCAGGTATATGTTTGGCAAGGTAGTTTTTGGTGTTTGACGCATCTAGAATCAAAACGTCCTTTTTCTTTAGATTGTCTTGCAGCCAGTCAACACTGACCAAATTGCCTGCGACGCCCTGCGCTAGCGCTGTATGCGCAAAGACCAGCAAGCCTGCAAGGACTAAAAGAAAACAATACTTAAGTGTTTTTCTCATGATATTCCTCCTGTTTCATTATCGTTTTTTGTAAATCTTATAGGCCTTATAGTCGTATAGTAAAGTTTCGTTTTGCTTGGAACCGTTTTGGGGAAACGATTCTTCACTAATGAATCCTTCTTTGTTTTGCATATGGCATGGCGCACATGTTCTGGTTCTCGCCGTTTTCTTGCGGATGTTGTGAATAGGTGATGCGGCAAAATTGGCCACTTGGTCGTATTTATCCATAAATAGACCCTCCGAAGCAAAAGTTTCACGGGCTGCCGGCGTCATGCGTAAAGTTACTAGCTTGTTCCTGTTTTGAGGGTCGCGTCCGATGAAAAAGTCCTGGGACGGGAGCGCACCCTTGCCAATGTGGCAGGAAGAGCATTGATTATATTCAGATGCAACATGACACGCCTGACAGCTCGCCTTTCCGGTATGCTGCCTATGTATTTTACCGCTTGGCGAAGGTGAGTTTACTTGATGGCAATCTGTGCAGGCAGGCTTTCCGTTTACCGTCGCCTTACCGGCTGCTAGTACACCATCACCATGCAGTTCTTTTGCCTTGTGGCAATCGACGCACTTCATCCCGTTTTCAAAATGAATATCCCGCACTCCGCTATCCCGGCCCGTAAATTCCGCAAAGACACGTCCGCCATGGCAGGCTGCGCAGGTTTTTTCCTCATTTCTTTTCTGAAAACTATGATTAGCAAAGAGTCCCTGCTTCACGCCGGAGACGGACGATGTTCTGACATGGCAATCTCCGCAGTTGGCATGACAGGAGCGGCAGGATTGTTCAAATATTTTTGCGTCGAACTGGTCGGCTTGTGTCTTAGAAAAACGCTTGTGTATGCCATTTCGCTGACCGGCTGATGTGTAGTGAAGTGATTTCTTATAATGCTCGCCTATCGTTTTATGACAAGGGGAACATGTATCAATATTTTCTGATGGTTTGGAGACCAAGCCTCTGTGGGCATCGATTTTATTGGCGGCCTTCGGATTGCCCTTATGACATTGTGAGCAATTACGTTTCAAATGGATATCATTCGCCAAACTTTCAGGCGTTACCAAAAAACCTTTGTAAACCTCCGTGACCCGCGGAGGAGGACCGGTTCATCCAAAACCCTCTGCGCCTGCGGGCAAATTGAAATCGTCATCACTTATCATCGACTTGAGTTTATCAGCGTCGCCGTGACAGCTAAGGCAGGCATCCGCTGCATGGGAGGTACACGGGTTAATCCGGGGAAGAAAAGAAACCGAGAAAACCAGCACAACAACAGCTACAACAAGAGAAAACTTCCGCATAAACAACCTTGATTGAACATCACACTCTTCTGTTGAAGAGTGCGTCACTCATTGTCAAATACATAGGATAAAGTCAAGAGGATTTTCACGACTTTTTTGTTACTAAAGCAATTGACAGAAATATCTCTTTTAATCGTAGTGATTAATTTAAACTTTAACGGAAAATATTTTCATGAATGCGATAGAAATGTCGCTATTGAATAATTAAATGAAAAAGTGAGACGGTTTTTTTATATTTATGCCGGTGCTCAGGATTCATCAGCTGATTTAATATGATATTCCCAAACGACAACAGGGCGTCTTTAGGGACGCCCTGTTGTATTTCAAAACAGCCGGTTATGTTTTACTTCTTTTTCTTTTTTTTCGACGGGCGGCATACCGGCAATGCGGCGTACGATGTTTTTACATGCGTCGATGTCGTACTGGCCATAAATGGCGATCTGCTCCATGATGGGCGAGCCACCGCCGTGCATCGCGCCGTAAGAGATGGCACCCGAGCTGGCGGAATTGGTGTAGTCGGCGTAAAGCAGCCAGAATTTTATCTGATCCTCAACGGAAATCTCCTGGTTGCGTTTGACGTATTTTTCCAGAAGCTCTCTGATTTCCGGATTCATGAGATCGCCTTCACGCGGGAAAGTGGCGGGCATACCACCGGCGATTTCGCACAGGATCTGCTGCTCGTGGAAAACCGCCTCGCCGGTCAGGCAGCGACCGACATTGGCATAAATGGAATTCGGGATGCAAGCGCCCGGACCGTACGGCACCAGGCCGACACCCGGCATATAGACTTCGGGCTTACCCATGGCCGATGCGGTGAAGCCTGCCGCATATCCCAGTTCCGTAATCTTGATGAGTTCGGAAATTTTTTCGCGGACATGCGGCGCCTTGTCAATGCCGTTCATTTCCGCCGCGAGCGAGGCAAAGCCGATAAGCATGTCGCCCACGGCCGGCTTGCAGCCGGAGTAGCTGTGGCGGTGGAACAGAGCGAACAGCAGCGCGCAGATGCCGCCATGCTGATATTCCCCATTTAAAAAGACGCGTTCACGCGGCACAAAAACATCATCGAAGATCACATACGAATCGACAAACCCCCAGTCGAAGCCTCGTTTGTAATGAGTGCGGTTATACATGTTATGCGGGGAAAGCACCTGCTTGACCCCTTCGTGGTCCGCAGGGATGGCAAAAGCGACGGCATAGCTTTTCTCGTCCTTGGTGAGGGCTCGGGTGGGAACGACAAGAATTTCATCCGCGACAGACGCAAAAGTGATATGCACCTTTGCACCGCGCACGACGATCCCGTCCGGGCGGTCTTCCACAACGTGCAAATACTGGTCGGGGTCCGGCTGTTCGGCCGGTCTGAGCATGCGCAGGCCCTTGACGTCGGTCTGGGCGCAGCAGCCGACAAGATCGTTCTTCTGAAAATATTCCAGCCATTTGAGAAAATTATTGTAGTATTCAGTTTCGCCTTTCCTGACCTTGTCCGCCTCGTATGACACGGAATTGATGGCGTTTATCGCATCGACACCCATGCAGCGGCCGATACACTGGCTGACACGCTGCACCAGCATTCGGGTCATGTCCTGTTTTTTGTGCAGATCTTCCACCGTCTGATGAATGTGACAAAAACGGTTGATGGTTTGGCCGTTTAAGTGGCTTTTGGCTGTGCACAGATCTTTCGTTTCCGGATCGGCCGCCAGGTCGAAGGTCACGCCGATGACGCCTTTGGGCTGATCCAGCACCGGGTCGTCTCGGTCTATTTTCTGGCCGTTGAAATAGAGGTTTCGGTTGAGTTTTTTAAGTCCGTCAAAATACTGTTCTTTTGTACGCATAAATCGTCTCCTTTAAGTGATTTTAGCCGGTTCAATATGCAGTTGTAAAGTATGGGCGCACCATAGAAAAGGTTGCCGGCAAAGTCAAGATATTCTTGAAACAAGATGGAATTAATTAAAAGACAGGCGAAAAACCGTCCTTACCGTCGGGCCCGGCCGGAGATGCGCCCATCGCTTTGCGATACTCCCTGATGAGCACAGGTTTGGCGATTCCGACTTCCAGGATATCCCACGGCAGAATCTCACCCGTATCTTTGGTGCGGTACACATAAAAATCCGGATTGATATTCACCTCCGTGAGGGCGCGCCGCCAGTTTCCACCCAGGCGGTGGACCGCTGCCAGAATATCGCCCGTGCGGCGGTCGCCCAGCGATAAAAGCGCCTGAACATAATTCCATTTCGGCACTCCCGCCAACACG
>CAYWRV010000134.1:0-5551 GCA_964460865.1 uncultured Smithella sp.
TTGACGGTGAAAACATCCACTTCACGATCGGCAATCCCGGCCTTACGGGCGTCGGCGGCGACAATCGAAAGTCCCTCAAGAGCATACACAAGCAGATCCTGCAGCGCGGCCACCTGTGCATCTTTACCGCACACACCCGTTTTTATGCACGCCTCGCCTTTTGCCGTCTGCTCACACTGGTAACAAAACATTGCCAAATTATCCATTTACCATCTCCTTTTGATTTTTTGCTTTATGAGAAAGCAAGTTAATCCATGCCGGCCAGTTGCGCCTTGACTTAAGTCAAACTTAAATGCTATTTTTTTTCAGGATCAAACTATGGACATGTCATCAATAATCACGGGGCTTCCCCTTTTCCAGGGGCTTGCCCCCAACCAATGCGCGGCGCTGGCCGGTATCGCCCAGAGACGATATTATTCCAGGGGACAGGTGTTCTTTTCAGAAGGGGATGATGCCGACGGCTTCTACGTCATTTTGGCGGGAAAGGTGAAGATCTTTAAACTTTCCCCCGACGGGAAAGAGCAGATTTTCCACATCCTGGAAGCGCCTGAGCCTTTCGGAGAAGCGGCGGTTTTCTCCGGAAAGAATTTCCCCGCATCAGCCACGGCACTGGTGGAAACCCCCGTTCTTTTTTTTCCGGCCGCAAAGTTCGTGGGGCTGATCCGGCAGGACCCGGTTTTGGCCCTGTCCATGCTGGGACTTTTATCACTGCGCCTGCGCAAACTGACCACACTTGTGGAAAATCTCTCACTGAAAGAGGTGCCGGGGAGACTGGCGGCATATCTTCTTTACCAGACCCGGAATAACGGGGCCGACCCGGTCATCGAGCTTGCCGTTTCCAAAAATCAGATGGCCGGCCTTTTGGGTACGATTCCGGAAACACTTTCGCGCATTCTCAAGCGCATGGCGGAAGAAAACATCATAAAGACTGATACCCGCACGATTACAATTCTGGATCAAAAACAACTGGCCGATCTGGCCGAAGGGGTGAGGAAACTCGGCTGAATAACGAACCTATCCAACCCAGGCATTGAAGATGGGGGGAATATGACCGATCGCCCGGACAGAAAAAAAATCCGCCAGGTATTCCGGAATGTGCAACGGCACCAGCACATTGAAAAACTTATCCGCCAATTCTCATCGAACAAAAACGATATCCGTCTCATGGCGCTGGACAGGGCCGACATTTCCTCGTGCCGCCAGATTTTGGAGCTAGGCTGCGCCTTCGGTGCTTTCACCGAAGCTCTGAAAGGAAGGCTCCATCCCGACGCGTTCATTACCGGCCTGGATATGATTGCCGAGTATGAGCCTTTCTTTATGGAGGCCTGCCGGCGCGCCGGTTACACGGGCACCTTTTCCGCAGCGGGAGTGGAAGCCATCAAAAAATATCCTTCCGCTTCCTTTGACCTTATCGTCTGCAGTTATGCTCTTTATTTTTTTGTCGAGATGATTCCGCATATCTCACGGATACTCAAAAATAACGGCCTGTTCATCACCATCACCCATGACGAGTGCAACATGCAGGAACTGATTCATATCACCCGCACAACCCTTAAGGAAAATCAGCTGCTCGAAAATGATCACCTTCTGCCGGTCGAAGTCATTATAAGCCAGTTTTCTGCAAATAACGGCAAAGACCTGTTAGCTCCCTATTTCGGAGAAGTCCGCCGGTTCGACTTCAACAACACGCTTGTTTTCCAGCCGTGGGATATTTTTTTCTTTGTGGATTATTACCAGTTTAAAAGCCCTCTGTTTCTCATGGGAACACAGGCTCACCAACAGAAACTCGTCAACCAGATGCTCGCCAGGGTTCAGGATCTGGGGGTGGGACGACAGGCCATCTCCATGTGTAAGGACGATGCTATTTTTATCTGCGAAAACCCCATACACCGAAAGGGAGTATAATGAAAAAAAAGCGCAATTTCTGTCCCCATTGCGGAGGGCGGATCACCAAGGAGGAAGAGGATCATGTGGCCAGAGACTGCTGCTCGAGCTGCCACAGTTTTTTTTATGACAATCCCCTGCCGGTGGTTTCAGCCATAGTCGATGAAAGCAGGCAGATCCTTCTGGTAAAGCGGGACCGCCCTCCCTCCAAGGGGCGCTGGTGTCTGCCGACCGGCTTTGCCGAAGCGGGCGAAAGCATCGAAGACGCAGTCCTTCGCGAATTACACGAGGAAACAGGGATCAAGGGAAAGATCAGCCGGCTCCTTGATGTGGATTCTTACAAAAGCCGCTTTTACGGGGACCTCCTTTTTCTGACTTTTATTGTGGAAAAAAGGCAGGGCAAGCCGGTGGCGGGCGACGACTCATCTCAGGCGCGTTTTTTCCCTATCGATAAAATCCCTCCCCTGGCCTTCAGGTCCAACAGGCGGGCACTGGACAGATACATAAAAATCAAGAAAGACTACTGGGCGGTTCTGGACGCTCTGGGCACACAGGATGGTAAAGAATCACGGCGCGCCGCGACGACCCCCATGACGAAGCGTGTCATGAACGTGATTATGAGAAACAGGGAGAAAATGATTCAGCAGTGGATTGAGGATATCACCACCAATCCCTCCACACCTGAATATCACTTATATGAAAACAAGGTGCTCTACAAGATTTGCGACAAAGTCATCTCGCAGATAACTCTGTGGCTGGGCCATGCTTTCAGCATCGACCGTATCAGGACCTTCTACACCAGACTCGGTGTGGAAAGAAAAAAATCCGGCGTCAAGATAAGCGGCGTCTTAAGCGGACTTAGTCTGATCCGCAAGCACATCTGGGCCGTGGCACTGGACGAGGGAGCTCTTCAGAAAAATCTCGACCTGTACATGACCTTTGAGCTGCAGCGGCGCATGACGATTTTCTTTGATCTTGCCACATATCACATCGTGCATGGTTATGAGGAATATTCAAAGGCGGTGAGTTAAGTTCCGCGCCGCCGGAGAAGCCTCAGGGCTCCCGCCGGCGGCGCGTCAGAAAGGAGGGGGTTAAAAATCATGAAACTCGTGATCATCAAAAGGAATGACCTGCTCCGGCCGAGCGGCTCTTTTGCCCGCGGGCAGGGCGGCTATCGCTTTCCTTTTCGGGCTTTTGGCTGCCGCAGCCGGTTTTGCGACGGTTGACGGGATCAAGCCGGCCGGTTTCCTGGCCGATTTAGCGCCGGACGCCGCGGGGCGACTGACAGAGAATGAGGAACCGGAAGTGACAATGTTCAGTTTAGTGCCGACCATGCCGGCGAGCTCGCCCAGCCTTTTTTCCATCCTTCTCACTTCATCATTCATGGATTCGGCGGCAGCCGCGGAAGAGTCGGCGCTGTGGGCTGCTTGCTGAACAACCTTGTCCATTTCCGCGATGGCCCGGTTGATCTGCGCAATGCCGTGCGCCTGCTCCTGGGAAGCGGTGGCAATCTCATCGACCAGTTGGCCTATCTTCGCCGATGAGGCGATGTTGTCTTTGAAGGCTTCTTGCGTGGATTTGGTCAGTTCATTACCGTTTTTAACGGCCTTCATTGTATTTTCGATGAGCTCACTGGTATTTTTAGCCGCCTCGGCCGAGCGCATGGCCAGATTGCGTACCTCATCGGCCACCACGGCAAAGCCGGCGCCCGCTTCGCCCGCCCGGGCCGCTTCGACCGCTGCATTGAGCGCCAGCAGGTTGGTCTGGAAGGCGATCTCATCGATCGTTTTTATAATTTTTCCCGTTTCTTCCGAGGACTTGGTAATTTCCGCAATGGCCTTGGCCATGTCGTCCATGTGCCGGTTCACTTTTTCAACTATCTGACTTGCCTCCTGCATCATCGCCCTGGCTTGAGTGGCATTGTCCGCATTTTGCTTGGTCATCGCAGACAGCTCCTCGAGCGAGGAAGATGTTTCTTCCAGCGACGATGCCTGAGAGCCAGCTCCTTCGGCAAGCTGACGAGCCGAGGAAAAGACCTGGGCGGATCCGGCCGACACATTTTGTATGATATCCACCGCTCCACTGACGGATTCTACAACCGGTGCCGCGACTTTACGGGAAAAATGGTAGCCCATTCCGACAATGAACGCAATAAACAGCACCATAACAAACCCGGTAACCCGCATGTAGCGGTTGACCATGGCAATATTTTCGCTGTCAAGATTATATAACTGATAGATAGCGATCAACCCCAGAAGCAGGATCATCGCCGCCTGACCCAGAATGGCTATTCTGATTTTTGCCTCGATTGCTCCTTTACCCATAATCAAGCTCCTTTACAGGAATTTTGCACTATTGTTATTGTTTCATCCCAGGGCAATGATGTCATCCGCGTTCATCACACGGTCTATATCAAGCAGGATCTTGATTTTGCTGCCGGTTTTGGCCATCCCCAGAATGTAATCGGTATTTAGCCTGGTACCGAAATTAGGAGTCTCTTCAATGTCTGAGCCCTTGATGTTCAAAACCTCGGAGACGGAGTCCACCAGGATCCCGATCAATATATTGCTGTTATCTTTGGTGATTTCTATGACGATAATACAGGTTCTCTCCGTGTATTCCGTATCGGGCAGACCGAATTTCAGCCTCAAATCAATGACCGGGATCACTTTTCCCCTGAGATTGATCACCCCCTTGATATGCGGCGGAGTCTGAGGCACGGTAGTAATGACAATCATGCCGATGATTTCCTTGACTTTCAGAATCCCGATACCATATTCTTCGTCCGCCAGTGTAAAAGTTAAATATTTTCCCTCTTTGCTGCTTGCGCTGCCCTCCCGCAGTTCGGTTGCTACAGCTGTATCCATTGCTTGACCTCCCGTTTTGATCAGATTTTTAAAAATCATCCGGTAATTTATCTGTATCCAGTCTTTTATAACGGCAAATTTTTAAAATACTTGAATATCGGCCGTCAAATATTTATCCGGCATCATCATTTATTTCGTATTGATGATAAACACTAATCTTTTTTGAGATTTCCACTCCAGTGGGAAGCGGCCCGGCAACCGGTGGCGGCTTTTATTTCCCGCCGGGGAGCCCCATCGGCTGCTCCGGAGTATCTTTTTATCCGATTAATTTCACCGCATAACAGTCATAAAATCCCCCTGAAAAGGGATGCAGCTTCAAAAGTGAAAGCCAATCTGTCCGGATTGGCCCGATAATGATTTAATGTTATTGACATCAAATCGTTTGCCATGATAGACAGGGGCCAACTCGATGAGATACTGATGGCATTTATGTATCACCATAAGTTCTAGCCATTTTACCGAATCAATAAGGAGTTGCCTTTGAAGCTTTCCGAAGTAAAAGATATACTCGATGCGGAAGTCATCGTGGGAGAAGAATGCCTTGACCTTGAGGTGCGCACAGCGTTTGGCGCAGACCTGATGAGTGACGTGCTGGCATACGCAAAAGCGGGCAGCATGCTTTTGACCGGCCTGACCAATACGCAGGTAGTACGCACGGCGAACGTCCTGGACATCGCCGCCATTATCCTTGTGCGTGGCAAAAAGCCCTCTCAGGAAACGGTCACACTCGCTCACGAACTGAAAATCCCCATCCTGACCACAAAATACATATTATTTGAAACGGCGGGCCGTCTGTATAT
>CAYWRV010000135.1:0-5446 GCA_964460865.1 uncultured Smithella sp.
CTGTTGTCAAAGAATGCCACCCGCTGGTAATTGCGACACAGTCTCCCGGCCGGGGCGTGATCGCTTCCGAAGCGGTGGATCTTAACCGTCTGGTCACCGAGTGCATTCAGGCGCCCGAGTTCGAGCGTCTGGTCCGCAATTATCCCCGGGTCAAGTTTAAATACTCTCTGGCCGAGGATCTTAGTGGTATCCGGGGCTCCGCCATGCTTTTGAAAAAAGCGCTGATGAATCTTGTCGCCAATGCCATGGAGGCGGTTGCCGGCAAAGGGGAGGTCTCCATCGGGACGAAAAACGTCCATCTTGACGAACCGCTTGCCGGTTACGAAAAGCTTGGCAAGGGAGAATATGTCGCGCTCACAGTGGCGGACACGGGTCCGGGCATCGCCGCGGAGGATCTCGATAAGATTTTCGAGCCTTTCCATACAAAAAAAACCGGCGGCAAAAGTTCCGGCATGGGGATGGCAATTGTCTGGGGTACGGTCCGCAACCACGAGGGCTATATCGATGTGGAAAACAGCCCTGGCCACGGTACCACCTTCACCGTCTATCTGCCGGCGGACGGCCGGGCGCCTGGAAAGCGTGCGGAGGAGCCACGTCGCAGGCGTTACGAAGGCAGGGGAGAAACGGTACTGGTGGTGGATGACATGCCTGAGCAAAGAGAAATCGCCGAGGCGCTGCTTACGCAAATGGGTTACAAGGTCACAACGCTGGCCAGCGGCGAAGAGGCAATCGCCTATCTGAAAAAAAATCAGGCGGACGTGCTTGTTCTGGACATGCTCATGGAGCCGGGAATTGACGGGCTTGAGACTTACGGGCGTATTCTGAAGGATAATCCCCAGCAAAAAGCGGTCATTGTCAGTGGCTATACCGAAACAGACCGTGCCCGGCAGGCACTGGCGCTGGGTGCCAGCGCTTTTATCGGTAAACCCTACCTGACAGATGATATCGGAGCGGCAATCCGCAAGGCTCTCGCACAACAGAAGCGGGACTAAACCGGTTTACCTGCCTGCCGGCGTGCATCCTCCGCCTCGTACAGAGGGCACAGCTCCGAAGAGCCGGGCTCGTAGTTTCGACATGTTGCCGGCCTTGTTTCGTGGATGGCACAGCCGAAGCGTTCTCCGTCGAAGAAAAAAAACGGACAGCCCCGCAGCGGCTTCCCGGAGCGCGCGTTCACCAGATGGTCGCCCTGCCAGACTCCCTGTTCATTTTCCAAGACCTGCAGGATGTCGTTGCGTCCCTCATCCTTCCAGCGCTGTATGTCCCGGCTGCTTACATAAGCGGAAAAGTCCGCCAGACAGCAGCGCCCGCAGCGAAGACATTCCTTTTCCCCATGATGACCATTATCTCTTTTCATTTTAAACACAAAATGTGCCGCTTCGTCGGCGTCACTGAGCCCAGCTTACCCGATACAGGCTGACTAAGCAACCGCTTGCAGCCAAAACCGGGACGACTGGAAGGCCGGTTTCGGGTGCGGTGTTTTCTCCACTTTGCAGTTGTCAAATAAAATCAGCATTTTGAGGGTAAAATATCGCTTTGGAATATAGGGCCAAATCAGGGGAAATATTTTCCACTTAATGATAAAAGGTTCTGTGACGATACACTCATTAGAGATTTTGGCCGCAAACAGGGAGGGTGTGAAGATGAAAATAACGACCGGTGAGATGACTCCCCTGAAACCGGAGGAACGGAAAAGCCAAAACAAAACCGCCCCGGGAAGCTTTCAGGAGATACTAAATGAAAAGATGGGACCGCCCTCGGCCGGTCGTACCGAACCGTCCAGGCTTCCGCCCATGAGTAACATCGACAGTATCCGCTTTGACACAACAGCGGGTTTCGATAAAAAACAAATACTTGTCAGGATGGACGGATTTCTCGCGTTACTCGAGGCATACGAGAAACAGATGGGAGACCCTCTGGTCAGCCTTAAGGAGACTGCCGCCATTGTCAGTAGGATGGAGCAGCAATCGCAGGAGCTCTATAGGGTATGGGAGGCACTTCCCGAAGGCGAAGAAATTAAAGACCTGCTCAATCGTATGCTGGTGACGTCCACCGTGGAAACAATCAAATTCAACCGCGGCGATTATCTCTGATTTTTCAGCCTGGAAGTTCCTGCCCGCCTTGCCGTCCTCCGATGAGGACCGTGAGCTTCTTTACCTGTTCTTTTAACTGCTCAGCCTGGGTGAGCATCGACTCGGCCGCCGAGGCGCTCTGCTCGGCGCCGGCGGCGTTTTGCTGCACAATTTTCTCAACATCAGATACCGCAAGATTAACCTGAGCGATGCCAGCAGCCTGTTCATGTGAAGCGGAGGCAATCGATTCAACGAACTGGCCGATTTTCCCCGAGTCGCCGGCCACCTGACCGAACGCATCTTTCGTCTGCTCAAGAAGGGTCTTGCCGTTTTGTATTTTCTGCACTGTTTCTTGGATGAGTTCTTCTGTATTTTTGGCCGCCTGGGCCGAGCGCATCGCCAGGTTCCTCACCTCATCTGCGACAACCGCAAAGCCCGCCCCCGCCTCACCGGCCCTGGCCGCCTCCACTGCGGCATTGAGCGCCAGAAGGTTCGTCTGAAAGGCAATCTCGTCTATGGTTCTCACTATTTTTTCCGTATCCTCACTGGCACGGGCTATTTCATTCATCGACTCGATGAATGATTTCATGATTTTATCCGCCTTTTCCACATCGCGTTTCGTGCCGCCGATAACCTCATTGGCCTGGGCGGCATTGTCCGCGTTTGTTTTGGTCATCGATGACATTTCTTCAAGTGATGCCGAAGTTTCCTCAATAGATGAGGCCTGGGCCTGTGCCCCTTCGGCCAGCGACTGGCTGGAGGCCGCTACCTCGGAGGCGGCATTGCTTACCTGATCGGCGGATTCCTTCAACAAATCAATTACACGGTTTATCGGCTTTGTAATGCCCATGTTCAGTGCCCAGGCGACCATTGCCGCCAGCAAGAAACTGATAATTCCCATAACGATGGAAAAAACAAAAGCGAACCGGTAGGAATTTTCAGCTTCACGCACGGAGGAGTTCATCAGTTGTTCCTGATAGTGGACCAGTTTGGAAACGGTCTGAAGGAGTTTTTCCTGTCCCGGTTCCAGTTGATCGGCCAGCACGGCTGATATTTCCTCGGCACTTTCCGAACCGATGGACTGCATAAAAACGTCGTTTACCGGCCTTAATTCGGAGATGAGTTTTTTAATTTCCGCCAGATAGGCCTTTCCTTCTGCCGTAACAATCGTTTTTTTCAATTCTTCCATTCCTTTGGCGTAGGTCTGGCGGGCAGTGGTAATTTTTTCTTTTTCTCTTTGTGTAAAAGTCGTGTCTCTGGACAGGGCAATGTTGCGCATCGACTGGTAAACACGGTTGAACTGATCGACGACCCCGTTGGCCACCACAACTTTCCGGTAGCGGTCATTGACGATATTGTCCAGGTTGTCATGAATTATACTCAAGCGTTGGAGTCCCAGTACAATGATGACAGCCAGAAGCAGGAGAATGAAGCCGAAGCCCCAGGACAGCTTTTTGCCGAGCTTCATGGATCCGAACATTTTGTCCAGAAGACTCTGCACGGCGGATTTATCCTTTGCGCCTTTCATACTCATGGGTTTTTTCCTTTCCTGTAACCAGTCGCAGGCAGCCCCGATGGGCTCCCGGTCGTTTCATCTGTGATTTTACAGATCGCTGCGATAACTCATTTTGATTTGCAAACACCGTCACTATATCGGATGTTTTTGCCTCCACTTGAAGAGAAAATGCGAAAAAATGGTGAAAACCGGCCGGAGATAGCCTGGCGTCGTATCGCGGCAGGGCGGGACGGCTTGGCGCTCTGAACACATGAACAAAATATCATTGAAAATATTTGAAGCAGGGGCTAAAAAAAGAAGACTGTTTCACGAGCGGAGAAACCGCCGTTTGGCAGTTAAAAAATAACAGACGAAAGAAGGATAATCATGCCTGTTGAAATCAAGCTGGAAGACAATGTGGCCATCGTCACGCTCGACGAGGGGGAAAACCGGTTAAACCTGGATTTTCTGACAAAATTCATGGACGCGCTGGATCACGTGGAAAAAAACACGGACGCGACCGCTCTGGTTGTGCGCGGCGCACATGAAAAGATTTTCAGTAACGGGATAGATCTCGAGTGGCTGGTGCCGATACTGCAAAAAAACGACCAGGCCACCGCTAAAAAATTTATCGAGACCATGATGGCGCTTTTCAGGAAGATCGCTCTGTATCCCATGATCACCATAGCGGCGATTACCGGACACGCTTTTGCCGGCGGCGCAATCATGTGCTGCTACTTTGATTTCCGTTTTATGCGCCAGGACCGGGGTTTTCTGTGTTTTCCGGAAGTTGATCTGGGCATTCCGTTTCTGCCGGGCATGATGGCCGCGATGAAAAAAGCCATCCCGCGTTACAAGCTCGATGAAATGGTGCTCACCGGGAAAAGGTTGACAGCTCAGGAATGCCTGGAACATCATATCATCACCGGTGCCGGCCATATAGACGAACTCATGAACGATGTAATGGAGTTTGCCAGGCTCCAGAACAAGAGGCGTCCGGTGGTTGAGCTCATCAAGGCGGAGATGAACAAGGAGATTGTCCGGGCGATCGATCACGACGACAAGCCGATCATCGAATCGGGGCGGTTTTATGTCTGATTTCCGGGGAACAAACCCGGTTTGAGCAGCCGCACTCTTCGGATTGTATTGTGCTGCTTTCCACGCTCCGGCGTGCTTCCTCTGAATTGAGCTTGAATAAAAGGATCATTTGTATTAAAATAGCACAAATCTTGAGATAAATGATGCCGTCAGGAAAAAACTCTTTTTGTAGGGGAAGTGTTTATGGGTAAAAATGCGCTTGGCAAACTTTTCAATCGTCTTTGTTTTTTTCTCGCGGCACTTCCCCTGGCCGTTATTGCCTTGATTTTTTATCAGTCTGCGGAAAGGCCCGGAATTGAGAGGCTTGCCATCCCCGTTTTGGGGTATCTCCTTTTTTTGTGTTGTCTGCTGGTTATCATCAGTATTTTCAAAAAAAGAAACGCCACTGTAGCGCTCACTATTGAAAGCATGAGTCTCGAGTCTCAAAATCGCAACGCGGAGCTCGACGCGCTTCGGGAAATATCGGAAATTATCCGCAATGACATTTCCGCCGATGATCTTCTGACGCTGATTCTGGAAAAGGCCATGCAGGTGGTTGGTGTGCTGAACGGCTCGATTTTCCTGGTGGACACGGCGGAGCCGGACGGATTGAGGCTGATCTCCGCAAAGCCGCCGCTTGCCCTTCCCAGGGAAGGTGGCGGGCCGCAGCGTTATCTGTTTGTAAAAAGCGTTATTGAAAGCGGCAAGGCCATGCGCATCCAGAACATTGAAGATGATCCACGGACCAGGAAAACCAATGACCCGAAATACGGCTCACCTTCTTTTATCAGCCTGCCTGTTTACA
>CAYWRV010000136.1:0-5425 GCA_964460865.1 uncultured Smithella sp.
TCCGAAAGTTGCCTATGCCGCGTGATATTAACATCTTTAATTGCCGGAGTAATAAAAGCGGCCCTGACGAACCTCTGCTGGAGAGGATCTCACCGGACGGCCGTATGGTGAGGGTTCACCTTCGTCCATTTATAAAGCTGGGGTTTTCACCGGAGCAACTCCTGGAAGCCTTTCTCGCCTCGGCGCGGACATTTTCGCCGTCCAAAGATAGGCTCCCGGACTATGCCTCAGAGGCGCTGCAGGCTGCCCGTGAAGGCCGGATCGCCTTTTCGCAAAGTCAGCTTAAGTCCTATTTTTCCGAAATGCGCGACTTGCAGTTTCCGCCTGTTCACCACTCGGATGAATACAGACACCTTTATCGCCCCGCTTACAGAGTCGTCACGACCGGGCTGCTGCCCGTAAAATTGAAAACGTAACGGAAATGCTTTCCCCAGGCTGTACCAATAATCAGAAAAACAGGCATACCGGAAAATAAGCTTCAGAGGTTCCCGGCCGGGCAAGCATAAAACTACCCATATAAAGACGATACAAACAAAGGCCTTGATTTTTCGGATGCGGGATGACGAACCGCGGCCGCTCGCCGGCCCGCCCTGAAACACGTCCGCGGAGCCACCCTTCCAAAACATGCAAGAGGATGGCCCCGCGGAGAGTGAAAGACTCTTTGGCGGTTATAAGGGAAAGTGAGTCGCCTGTCCTGCGACAATTATCCAGGTAACCAGCATGGCGTTTAGAAACGCACCTGTGTAGATGTGCCCGGTTTTCCGGAAAAAGTATGTCGAAACCAGTGCCGCAATGGTAAATATCGGGAAGAACTGGAACATCACGATAAAGAACAGCGACGCATCAGGTATGGAAAGCGCCCCTCCGGAAAAAAGCGGTGCATACTGAAAGGCCTCGAAAATAATGTATGCGGTGATCAGCAGGAATATATTGATGAGCATCTCCTGCCATGTTTTCAACTCACCCGCCTTGCCGCGACGCAACTGTCCGTGCAGAATCAGGCCGAGCACAAGGAAATAAACCGCAAACGGAATCAGGTAGCTAAGGAAGATGCGGAAATGAAGTGCCGTCATCGGCTTTATCGCAAACACCCACAGGCGGTAGTCTGTTTTAAACAGCCATCCGGAAAACGCCACGGTTAAATAGGCGAAAAAGCAGACAATCGCGGCCAGGAGAAAAGACTTGCCTATTTTTTTCCAGGCCATGGACTTACCCTGCCAGGTGAGGCCGTAATTCACGAAATTGCCTTTACCGCGGTTGAAGATGAGGTGCCACAGCAGGAACAGAACAAGAGAAATCACCGCAACGAAAAGAGCCCAGTACATGATCGTCGTCGTTACATTCTGCGGCCAGAGCGCACAACCAGTCTGATAACCCTTGCCGTGGGAGGTGATGGCTACGATAAACAGGGGGATCGGGATCAGCACGGTAATGACCGCCCCGACCCACCAGCCGATCCCTTTGAGACCTTTTCTCTCGGGCGTGGGTTCATTCAGATCTTTAAAGAAATTATTTTGCAAAAATAGCGACCCCAGCGGGAAGAGCAAAAGAATCATCCCGATTATCGCGATGAAATTCCCCAGTTCCTTCCAGTACCAGATCTGGTTGCCAGGAGGAATGTCCTTCCCACCTGCAAGAGTCATCTGCATCCATTCGATGGCGTTGCCGATGGATTCCTTACAGAAGTGCACACGGGGATGAATTATATCGGGCTGATACAGCTTCCTGGCCGTTCCTTCTTCGATCGAGCCGTATAATTTGCCCACCTCCACATCTTCCGTCGTGTCAAAAATTTTCTTGAGTTTTTCCGTTTTAACAATATCGCGTGGAATATCTACGCCCCACATCAATCTGGAAAACTCATCGTATTTGGAAAAAATGATGGCCATATTGCGCGGGAAAACGGCCGTTCCTTCCGGCGCGCCGTAGGTTCCGGTGGATGAGCTGGCCAGGAGAAGCGATTTATACCCGCCGGGATTGACCGCGGCCGCGATAACTGACGCCCATCCTCCCATGGAATGGCCTTCCAGTCCGATGTTGTTTTGATCCACTATATCGAGAGTGCGCATATACTTTAAGGAATCTATACCTCCAAAGCCTGCGGCAAAGGCCGGCGGATCGGAAAAACCGTGGCCGCTCTGATCCATGGCCAGAACAACATAACCCCGCCTGGCAAACTCAATGGCAAAACCATCCTGCGTTTCACGCGAATTAATGTAGCCGTGTGTGGCGACAATGCCCGGCGCCGGATTTTTGCTGCTCACTCCCGGCGGTATGTATAAAAGCGCACTGTTTATCCGTCCATCTGAACCGACAAAGCGCACATCCTTTATTTTTATCGTGTTTCCGGCGGTCTGAATGCAATAGGCCAGCAGCCCGCCGCCAATGATTAAGATCAGGGCGATAAAAACCAACCATTTCAATTTTTTTGTGTTCATAAATCCTCCGGTACCCTGCAGTTACATGCGTCAGGGAATTTTAGTGCATCAAAAATACAATACAAACGGCACATGAAAACCCGTTCCGACCGTCACCACGGCGGGGCGCGGCAAATAAGCAAACCTGGAAAGGGAGCATTTTGCGGATTTCCTAATCGATGGAATTTATAAGGTAAAAACGGAAAAGACCGGCCGGATGGGCCATTTTCCCCGACAAGGAACTCATTTTTTTTGACGGTTACCATAGGACAACCTCAAAAAAAGGAACATAAAAAACAACGGATGACTTTAACAAGCATATAGGCCCATTAAAGTCAACCTGCATTGGCAAAGACAAAATCGACGTTTGACGCGCTCTCAATGGCCGGTTTTTTCTCATAATGTCACTCGCCCGGCAATACGGGCATGCAATATTGCAGAAGACGGCCATTATATTGACTTGACATGCAGCCGGGTCTTCCCTAGAGTGGTGACCAAAGATGCCAGATTCCTGGTATAAACTATCAACTGAACTGACAACCTGTAGTTTACAAAATCACTACCTAAAAGGAGGGGATTTTATGTGCAAAATAATCGGTAATTTTCAGGTGTTCAAGAAAGTAAGATGGTTATTTCTTTTACTGATGAGCTTAACGCTCATCACCGCCTGCGGCGGGGGTGGTGATGATTTCGTCGGACAGCCTGTCCTCACAGGTGTTTTTACTGACGGCCCGGTCGCCGGATTGCGCTACACAACCGCCACCTTGTCCGGTACCACCAACGACCAGGGACAATTCCGCTACAGGCAAGGCGAGACAGTCACTTTCTTCATGGGCGATTTGGAATTAGGCTCTGCCGAAGGAGCGGAAGTTTTGACGCCGCGTGATATCGTCGATGGTGCAGCTGATGTCGGCGACCGGCAGGTCAACAATATGCTCGTTTTCCTGCAGATACTTGACCAGGACGGTGATCTCAATAACGGAATACAGTTGACATCCGCCATTCGGGATATCGTTTCAACACATGCAGGGGATATTGATTTCGACCAGAGCGTATACGCATTTCCTGCCAGTCTCTTGAACTTGCTTGCTGCCTTGAATAACGCGGCCGTCTTCACAGACACCCACCGTGGGCCGAGAGCCTTCCTGCCATACGCCGACCCGGGTAAAATAGCCCAAAACGCGCGCGAGCATTTTGTGCGTTCACAAAGTGCAAGGATTACCGTAAATACAACTACCGGGCGGGTGGTAGGCTCCGAACCTATCTTGGCTTCCAGTTCCACGCCGGGAAATGTTCCGACGGTTAATAACGCCTACTGGCAATGGCTGGGTATCCCCTATGGCCAGAACACTGCCGGCGCCAATCGCTGGAAACCTCCCCTCCCAATGGCCAATTGGGAAACACGAGATGCAATCGCCTGGGGAGATCAGGCGCCGCAGGCAATGAGCTATGTTATTTATGGCGAAGGGAATGCCAGCGAAAACTGTTTGAATTTGAATATCACGGTGAAAAAAACCGCCATGGCAACAGGAAATCTGCCGGTAATGGTCTGGTTCCACGGCGGTGCATTTTCGATTTTAACAAGCAATGCGATGTCTTATAACAACCCCGCTTCTCTACCCTCAAAAGATGTCGTTTTAGTCACAGTAAACCATCGTCTTGGTCCGCTGGGCTATCTGGCGCATCCGCTGTTGACCGCTGAATCGTCATATGGCGGTTCGGGCAATTACGGTCAGATGGATTTGATTTTAGCCCTCGAGTGGATTAAAGCAAATATCGCCAGCTTCGGCGGCGACCCGGAAAACATTACCATTTTCGGCCAGTCCGGCGGCGGAGGGAAATCAATTTCATTGATGGCTTCACCGGAAGTTCCTTCGGGATTATTCCATAAGGTCATCTGCCAAAGCGGCATGACACCCCTTTGGGGCGCTGGTTTGATGAGCGGTTATCCTTTAGCTTATGCGGAGGGTATAGGTTCGGATTTGACAGCTCGTATGGCTGGTTTGGGATTTGATGTCTCCACCGCGGATGCTATGCGGGCTATACCTTGGAGCACCATGATAAATTCAGACCTTGCCACATATGGAGCATCTGCCTGGTTGCGGTATGCCCTGACTATCGATAATCATTACATGCCTGACACGATGGCTGACTTAATAGAAAATCTGGCCCATGATGTTCCACTCATGGCAGGGGCGACAACAGCCGACATGGCCTCGCTGGACGAAGGCTTTGTGCAGCAAATGATCCACCGCGCCGTCCACAACACCGGCCCCCTTTATGCTTACGTGTGGGACTATGTACCGCCGGGATGGAGAGAATTTGGAGCGGGCGCATATCACGGCATTGAGTTGGTTTATACCTTTGCGTATCCGGCAAGTTTCATCACACATTTTCTGATGGGCCTCGTCACAGACACCGAAGGCACGCCTCTGACCTGGGCGGATGTAGGGGCGAGCGGGCCGACGGATCTTCCCGGAATACTCGTCTCCTCCGGTTACTTTGATATTGCACAGCTTCCCGCTTTGGTACCGAAAGATGAATCACTGATTGTAACCAATGATGTCATGGAGGCCTGGGCAAACTTCGCCAAATTCGGCGATCCGAGTTTCCATCACCTACCAAACGGTTGTCATTTGAACTGGACTGCTTACACAGGCGAGCCGCCCACAGGCAATGGCACTTACGCGATAATCAGGGCAGACGATGATTCACCTTTTGGCTATTGGTTTGAAAAAAAGGAAGACGGATTAGTTTCCGCCTTGAACCTGTAGTAGTAAATATCGGACAGTCAGACACATCGGCTGATAGATTTTTCAAAAATGGCAAGACCCGCGCACAGGCGCGGGTCTTTGTCATCGTGGCTGAACTTAAATTCTTCGTGCAAAACAAATTTCTTTTAACCCAGAATCCGCAATAGGATAGAAATTCTATTGCGTAGCAATAGAGAATCTAATAGAAAAGAGCAAGGAAATTAGAGACATTCGTAAGATCGACCTGTGTTGAAA
>CAYWRV010000137.1:0-5380 GCA_964460865.1 uncultured Smithella sp.
CCCTACTTACAATAACTTACAGAACAGCAAATACGCTAAACTGTCGAAGTCAGGAAAAGCAATGCTCTGCAGGTGAAGAAATTGACGATTCTGACAAGGAGTGGGAAAACAGGGTCTTGTGCAGTGACGAGGCCTGTATCGGTGTTATCGGTCCGGACGGAACGTGTAAGGAATGCGGAAAACCCCTGTAAGATGTCGCTCAAAAATTCCCACAGATGCTCATCTCTTGTGAAGGCTTGCCGGAATCGGCAAAGCCGGATGTCAGTCACGCCGGCCCGCTACAAATGACGTCGAAGTGATTAACTATAATTCGTAGAGCTTTTTACCGGACACAACCGTGAATTTGTGCGCCAGCAGTATTTCGATCGCTTTTTCCGGATTATCGAAGCGGAAAATGATAACAGCGTTTTGTCCGCTTTTTTCCACGAAGGCGTAGAGATATTCGACGTTGATGTTTTCCTTGTTCAAAACATCCATGATACTGTGCAGGCCACCCGGCTGATCAGGAACTTCAACCGCGACCACCGCGGTTTTGCTCACCCGGAAGCCGGCCTCCTTCAGCACATTGTTTGTCTTGTCAACATCATTTACGATCAGGCGTAAAATTCCGAAATCGACTGTTTCCGCGATCGACAGAGTACGGATGTTGATGTTGTTTTCTTTCAGCACACGCGTGGCGTGCTCCAGCGAGCCGGGTTTGTTTTCCAAAAAGACGGAAATTTGTTCAACGATCATTGTTTATCCTCCCCTGTGATGACCGCAAGGGGTCAGCACACGCCCCGCACCGCCGTTTCCGGTGGGGGCCAAGCGTCAAATTATACGTTTGTCGATTACCTTGGATTCCTTTTGAGCCAGTGTCTGCGGAGCGACCAGTTTCACGCGCGGAGGGATGCTCAGGTAGTCCTTCATGTCTTTGACGATCCGTTTTTCAATGGCCTGCAGCTCTTTTACTCCTCCTGCCTCGGCAAAATACTTTTCACCCACCTCAACATGCAGCTCGACCGTGTCGAGCGCACCCGCCTTATCAATAATCAGTTGATAATCTGTTGACACACCTTCGATTTCCTGCAGGATCGCCTCCACCTGTCCGGGGAAGATGTTGATGCCGCGAACGGTGAGCATATCATCGCATCTTTTCAGGACCCGCTCCATCCGGATGTGAGTACGTCCGCAGCGGCAGGGCTCGGTGATCAGTCGGGATACGTCGCCCGAGCGATAGCGGACAAGCGGGAAGGCCTCTTTGGTCAGGCTGGTGAAAACCAACTCTCCCTCATCACCCTCGGGCAGGGCCTCGCCTGTTTGGGGGTTGATGGTTTCGACGAGGAAATGATCCTCAAAAATATGCATTCCGTTACGCCCCTCGAGGCACTCACAGGCAATGCCCGGCTCCATTACTTCCGAGATGCCGAAAATATTGAGTGCCCGGATGCCGAAGGCCTCTTCAATGGCGTCACGGGTAGTATCGCTCCAGAGCTCTCCACCGAAGATGCCAACCCGTAGTTGCAGAGTTTTCATATTCACGCCCTGTGCTTCTCCCTCGCGTGCAAGATGCAGGGCATAGGAGGGAGTGGAGCATAAAACGGTGGGGCCGAAGTCCTGTAATAGAAGGATTTGTCGCTTGGTGTTGCCGTCGGACATGGGAATCACGCTGGCGCCTATTTTTTCCGTTCCGTAGTGCAGTCCCAGTCCGCCGGGCAGAAGACCGTAGGAAAAGGCATTGTGTACAATATCGTTTTTAGTGACGCCCGCGGCGACGAGCGATCGGGCGCACAGTTCCGTCCATATATCAATGTCCCGCCGGGTGTAGCTGAAAACAGAGGAGCGACCGGAGGTGCCGGTGGTGGCGTGCAGCCGGACGATACTGCTCATAGGTACCGAAAACAGGCCGAAGGGATAATTTTTGCGTAGGTCCTCTCGTGTGGTGAAGGGAAGGTTCTTTAAATGTTCCAGAGATTCAATGTTTTGAGGTGACACACCGGCGGCGCTAAGAGATTTTTTATAATAGCCCACCGTATGGTAGGCGCGCTGCAGTGTCTGTTGAAGCCTTTTTAACTGCAGAGCTTTCAGGGCCTCACGCGGCAGGGTCTCAAATTCCTCATTATAGATCATAAGTTATTTCCTTCCTGATAATTTGCATATATTCAAAAATACTCGAACATCCATCCGTGGGTCAGGATGTGAAAAGAGCGCCTTCAGCGTTAGTTAACATTAACAAAACTTTATGTTCGTGGCAAGAGGCTTTAAGACGGTGGTGACTGAAAAAATCAGCAAAATATCGAGATTCAAAAAGTCACTTTTGATGAGGCGGTATTTGTGTTAATGCCATCCATAT
The DNA here is from genome assembly GCA_964460865.1 of uncultured Smithella sp. GTDB lineage: Bacteria > Desulfobacterota > Syntrophia > Syntrophales > Smithellaceae > UBA8904. The sequence goes on from CAYWRV010000137.1 coordinate 2,333, forward strand.
ATGCATATGTGGGAGAAGATTTTAATTACCCAATATCGTTCATGGGGCTTGCCGCCCGGTGATTCAAGAAATTTTAATAGCAAGCCGAAGAGTAATTAGAGGAGGCTCAGGCCGTAAGTTTCATTGCCGGCTGGTGCCATGTCGATGGCGTGAACGCGGGCAGGTAAGATGGGAAGCGAGTCGTTGCAGGCTACAGGTGCATCCGGACAGAAAACCGCAGCTCCTCCGCAATTTGTTGTAACAAAGAGGTTGAGTCAAAAGAAGATCTTAAAAATGTTGGGTGGCTTCCTGAACAAAATCAAGAGTTGTGTTTTTTAATAGCAGTCAAAATTCTATGCAAAAGAAAATTCCTATCAGTGACTTAAAGCCGGGCATGTATGTAAATTTGCCCAGTGCCTGGTACGCTCACCCTTTTTTGCGCAACAGTTTTACAATCACGTCCGAGAAACAAATTCAGAAATTGATCGACCATGGTATCGAATATGTAATCATTGATATTGTAAAAGGAGAACCTTATATTCATCCGGATAAAGAAATAGAAGAGCCGGAAAAAGATTTTACAAGCGACCTGCAAACGGTAGCCTCGGAAAACCTCCTGGAAGTGATCGCCGACAAAAAAATGCCTCCGTCAGAGCGCGCCCGGGCCATCCACAATCATTCTGTCCAAATGTTGGAGGGATTATGGGAAAACCCTGACGGAGACAAAATAGCCGAGTTCAAAAAAACAGTCTGTAGTGTTGTCGATCTGGTTTTTTCCGATGATACTGTGAGCAGTCATTTACTCAAAATCACATCTTACGATTACAATACGTACATCCACTCCGTTAATGTAGGAATTCTGGCCACAGCTCTGGCCAAAGAAATTTTGCGAAAACAAGACAGGCATGACATGCACGCGCTGGGGGCGGGGTTTTTCCTTCATGATATAGGCAAGGTAAATGTCGACGAAGCGATCATCAACAAACAGGGAAAGCTCACTGAAGAAGAAATGGATATGATGCGTAAACACCCGGCCAGGGGCTTCAAGCTGCTCAATGACACAAAGCAAATCACCATAGAAAGCCGTTTAATCGTATTGCAGCACCATGAACGCGATGACGGCAGAGGCTATCCCCGCAGATTGAGGGGAGAAGATATTCATATTTACGGCCGGATTTGTTCCGTGGCGGATGTCTTCGATGCGCTGGTATCGAAACGCCCCTATAAATCTAAACTCAAGCCGTTTGACGCTCTGAAGCTGATGAAAGAGGAAATGCTTGCTCACTTCCATAAGGATGTTTTCGAAAAATTCGTCCTGTTGTTCAGGAAGGATTAGACTGCAAGTTGTTGCCGGGCGAGCAGCAGGCCCAGGACTGTTTTTGCGTCGATGATCTCACCTTGTCTGATCAGCTTGTCAGTTTGTTCGGGTGATGTCGGTACCACTTCAATAAATTCGCTGTCATCCGGCCTCAAAGGGTCGTAAAACAGGTTCTTTGCCAGGAAAAAATGCATAAATTCATTACAGTAGCCGGGCAGCAGGTAGCCGGAAAAAAGAGGGACGATGCTCCGGGCGCCAAAGCCGGTCTCTTCCCTCAGCTCGCGCAATGCACACTCTGAAGGGAGTTCGGGCCCGTTATCCATCGTGCCTGCCGGAATTTCCCATAGCATTTGTCTGGTCGGGTTGCGAAATTGGCGGATGAGCAGAATTTCATTTTGATCATTTACGGCTACCACTGCCACTGTCGGTTTATGCTCCACCCAGCTTTGCCTGGTCACTCGGCCGTCGGGCAGTGCGACTTCCTCTTCCCAAACGTTAAAAATACGGCAGGAGTAAACTTTTTTTTGTTCCATGATGAGAAGGGTTTTGATCAGTTTGTTTTGATAATATTCAGCAGATGCTTTTCTATTTCCTGCTTGGGATGAGCACCCGTGAGCCGCTCGACCAGGCGACCCTCCCTGAAAAAGAGCATCGTCGGGATGCTGCGGATACCATACTGGGAAGCGGTCAGCGGATTTTCATCCACGTTAAGTTTGGCTACTTTTACGCCGTTGGCATAGTCTGCCGCCAGTTCGTCGATAATCGGGGACAAGGACCGGCAGGGGCCGCACCAGGGAGCCCAGCAATCCACCATTACGGAAGTATCCGCGGCCAGCACCTCCCTGGCAAAAGAATTGTCGGTAACGTCAACAGGTTTAACCTCCTGGCGGGGGATAACGAGCGGCTCTTTGCACTTGCCGCACAGCGGACGGGCGTTCAGGCGCTCTTCCGGCATGCGGTTTTTTGTACCGCACCTCAGGCAGCGGATGATCAGGTCATCGAGCGGGGCGTGGCAGTGGCCGCAGGTGGGGCGTCCCTTGAACTTCCGGTCCGGGATACGATTTTTGGTGCCGCAATTAAGGCACCGGATAATGACATTGTCCGTCATATAAAATTCCTTGTTACCTGGATGCTGGTTATTGTTTATCCGCCTCCGCCAGTCGATTAAATGGCCACGCTGACCTCACGGGCATGTAAAATACGTGTCAGTTCTGCGGGGCTCATTTTTGCCAGAAGGCCGCGCGCGCCGGCATTTATCAATATTTCCGGCAGAGCCGCAATGGTTTTTTCCATATAAACGGCAAGCTCCTTTTTAGTGCCGAAAGGTGACGTGCCGCCGACCATGTAGCCAGTGTGGCGTCGGGCCGTCTCCGGTTTACAGGGGGTAATTGATTTTACCCCGAGGGTGCGGGCGAGCTCTTTGGTGGAAACCTCTCGGTCACCGTGCATCAGGATGATGAGTGGTCTGGCCTTCTCATCCTCCATGACCAGTGTCTTAATGACGATATGCTCATCGACACCGAGCTTATCAGATGATACCCGTGTGCCGCCTTTTTCTTCATATGCGTATGTATGCAGGCTGAAAGCTACCCCGGCGGCTCTCAATGCCAGCAGGGCGGGTGTTGAGGGTATCTTCATCTTCGACATTATACAAATATAATGGCGGAAGAGCCAAAAGGCAAGGGGAGAAAAGAAGACCGAATTGCCTCAAATAAAATGTTACCGAAGGGTGTCATAAAAAGTATACGTTG
>CAYWRV010000138.1:0-5378 GCA_964460865.1 uncultured Smithella sp.
ACTGCCGCCCAGGCAGGCGGCCAGTTGAGCGGCCATCACCTCGGTATTGCCCGATGGTTCTTGTCCGTCTTTGAGAATCAGGATGCGCTTGTCCTGTACAGTGATACCGGTTACGGTAGCTCCCGGAATGTAGGCGGCAGGCGGGGCGGCAAGCGGAGGATACACGCGGGCCAGAGGAGCTCTGCGTTCGAGAATATCCAGAAAGTGGCTGAAAAAAGCGAGCAGTCTCGCCCTTTCTTTCCCGCGCATCAGGTCATACATGGCGGCGGAATAGGAGCCTGCAAAATTCATCTGCAGGTCATCGCAGATGGAGTGCATATAGTTATGCGCCGTGTGGTCGAAAAAATGAATCGATGTGGACAGGCATGCTGTGTATTTTCCGGCAAATGCCGATTGGGCCCCTCTTTCAAAAATAAGCTCGATGAACCTCTTATACTGCGAGCAGACCAGAAAGAAATAAAGTGGAAACGCCCACACGACGGCATCGGCGGTTTTAACGGCCCCGATGACTTCCTGAAAGGCATTTTCATCCCGCTCGATTTTGCGGATCATCTGGGCGACGGGAAAAACCTGGAAAGAATGCCGGGGAAATTTACGCTCGGCAAAACGCACATACTGGAGGGTGACGCTCAAATCGCCTTTGGGGCTTCCGTTTAAAACAATGATGTTCATGGCGGCTTTCCCGATATTGTTCTTTTGTGTCTTCGGGGTGATTTTTTTCATACACGAAACACAGACGTCTTATTATTTGAGCATCTGAACTTTTACGTCCCTGCCGGAGATAATACTTGCAGATCAAGTATATGGAAGCGCTCAAGGCCTGTCAAGGCAATAAAGTTCACCTTCCGGCATAATGTGATTGACAAGGAAAATCCTTTCTCATATAATCGCACGCAAATGTGGTTTGGAGTCGTTTTTAACCATGTAAGTTGTGATTACTTTAAGAAAGCGGGGGAAGAGAATGAAGATATTAGTCGCATACGTGGGGGGATCGGAAATTGCCGGGAAGGTTCTGGATGTCGCAAAGCAGCATGCCAAAGCTTTTAACGCCGCTGTTTTTGTCGCCAGCTCCATGGAACGTGTCTCGGACAAGGAGCAGACGAATCTGGAAAAGGTTGAAAAACAACTGGCTTATGTAAAAGAAACCATGGATGCGGAAGGCATTCCCTGTGAAACCCATATTCTGGTGCGCGGCCTGACACCCGGTGAGGACATTGTAGAGTTCGCGGCGGACCGGAAAGTTGACGAGATTATTATCGGTATCGAAAAGAAGTCGAAGGTCGGCAAGCTCCTGTTCGGTTCCAATGCCCAGTACATTATCCTGGAATCGTCCTGCCCGGTGGTCTCCGTTAAATAAAACCAAAAGGAAGCGGCCGCCGCAAATGAACGATTCGCGGCCCTGGCTGATAAAATAAGATGCCCGCGCTCTTTCAGGAGCGCGGGCATCTTTGCTTGGCGCATCAATGCCTGGTGTTATTTCTTCCTTTTAGCCAGTTCTTCGGCCCTGAGTTCTTTGCGGAGAATTTTGCCGACCGTTGATTTGGGCAGCTCCGCGCGGAATTCGATTTCGGAAGGAAGTTTATAAACCGCGAGCTTGGTTTTGCCGTATTCAATGAGCTCTTCCGCCGTTGCTGTCTCGCCCTCTTTCAGGACGACAAACAGTTTGATGTTTTCCCCTCTTTTCTGGTCGGGGATGCCGATCGCGCAGGCCTCGAGAATTTTGGGGTGTTCAAAGTAGACCTCATCTACGTCGCGGGGATAGACGTTGAATCCGCCGGTGATGATCATGTCTTTTTTGCGGTCCACGATATAGAAATACCCGTCTTTGTCCATTGTCGCGATGTCGCCCGTGTAGCACCAGCCGTTTCTTAACAGATTGGCGGTTTCTTCGGGATTGTTCAGATAGCCTTTGGTGACCTGGGGGCCGCGGATGATGAGTTCACCTGGTTCGCCGATGGGCATGTCCACTTCTCCCTTGTCCAGGTCGACTATCCGGCATTCCGTATCCGAAACGGGCAGGCCGATGCTGCCGATTTTGCGGACTCCCTCGTAGGGGTTGGAGTGGGTGACCGGAGTTGTTTCCGTCAGGCCGTAACCTTCACAGATGACCGACCCGGCTGTTTTTTCAAATTCGTGAATAACTTCCACGGGTAGCGGAGCGCTGCCGGAGAAGAATCCTTTGAAGCTGGTCAAATCGGTTTTCTTCATGTCCGGATGATTGAGCATGCCGATAAACATGGTCGGCACCAGCGCGCCGAAGTTGGGTTTGAATTTGCCGATGGCTTCCAGAAGTGGCTGTGGCTGGGGTCTGGGAATAAGGAGGTCTCCCCATCCCTGATAAATTGAAAAGTTCATTGCGCAGGACATGCCGAAAACGTGGAAAAAAGGCAGAGCGCCGAGGTTGATGTGATATGTCCCGATAAATTTTGGAAACCAGGCGCGCAGCTGCTGCACCTGCTTGCTGATATTTCCGTGAGTCAGGATGACGCCTTTGGAAACACCGGTTGTGCCGCCTGTGTACTGATACATCGCGACATCATCGAAGGTGAGTTTTACTTTGGGCGGGTTCGGCTGGTTAGCGGCGATACATCCCTTCCATTTATATACATCCGGAGCCTGTTTCATGGGAGTGGAGGGGAGAAGGCCTTTTTTCTTACCCACCAGCGGGAACAAAAGATTGACCGGAAAGGGCAGATAGTCTCCTATGGAGGTGATGATGATCTGCTTTACTTTTGTTTTGGGGCGCAAATCGATCATACGGTTGGCAAGCAGATCGACCGTGATAAGAATTTTGGAACCGGAATCATTGAGCTGATGGCCCAGTTCGCGGTCGGAATATGTCGGGTTGTTTAAAACGACAATGGCGCCGATTTTATGAATAGCGTAATACGCAACGACGCAGGGGATCATATTGGGCAAAATAATGGCTACTGCATCGCCTTTTTTAATGCCCATGCCGGTGAGACAGGTGGCGAATCGGTCCACCATGTCTTTCAGAGCTTTGTAATTCATGGTGTAGCCCTGGAAATTCAGGGCCATGCGATCCGGACGCTCGGCTGCCACCCGTTCCAGAATGTCCGGCATGCAGATTTCTTCATACTGAATTTTTTCGGGAACACCTTTATCGTAAGACTTCAACCAGGGTTTTGATGCGTAAGTTGCTTCTCCAGCCATTTCCATTTACCTCCTAAGTTAAGTTAGAACGATTTAAGTGACGCAAATTCAATAACGCTGCTGCTTTAATAGTGATTAATTCAGATTTTCCTCCTCTTTTTAAAGTATCAGATAAAAACGAAATGCGGGCCGGCCGAGTGCCGGTTTCACTTTTTGATAATAGCAATTATTTTGTTCAAAAGCTATGAAATATTCATATTTTTATCAAGTCCGGGATAGCGGGGTAAAAAACTTGACATACGGTAGTTATTAAATAATATTGCCGCCGGGAGCAGGGTGCGTTAATTTCCGGTGTGTCCCGGGCAGCTGATTTCTATCAGAGTCTGAAGCTCGACGTATACGCGGCCAAACCGGTCAGCCCTGCAGCCGCGATTTGTCACGGCATTTATTCATCTATGAGCATTTTCGATCTCCATGTGCATACGCGCCGCTACTCCGGCTGTTCATTCATTCAGTATGAGGATGTTATTGACCAGGCGGTTGCAGCAGGTATCGACGGTCTGGCGCTTACTGAACACGGCATGCGCTGGCCGGATGAGGAATTTGAAAAATTACGGCTGGCGGCCGCCGGCATGGGAATTGTCCTGATCAACGGCCAGGAGATTCACGCCCGCGACGCTCAGGGGCGCTCCGAAGGGGAATATCTCATCTTCGGTTTGACTCGAAGTCTGACCCGGACAAAAACAGCGGTCAAGCTTATCGAAACTGCCCATAAAGAGGGTGGCGTCGTCATTGCCGCCCATCCCTATAAATTGTCCCGCGGCGGCCGCTCACACTATTACGGGGCGGGCGATCTAATTTATAAGTTAAAACTCGACGGCATCGAGCTTTACCACCCGGATCACTCCGAAACCGCGATGCGTAAGGTGCAAAAGGCAATGGAGTTGTTGAATATTCCGGGAACCGGCGGCAGCGATGCGCACAAGATTCTCAATATCGGTTCTTATGTCACCATTTTTCAAAATATTGTGGCAAATGAAGGCGATTTCTTAAGAGAAATCCGCGCAGGCAGACTCCGTGGAGCAAAGGCGGAAACAGCTTGTTGTTAATGACGGTTGAACTAAAGCTTGTAGCGCGCGAGACTTCTTTCAACAGGTTTTTGACTCGTTCTTTGCCGCTTCCAACCGGGAAAATGAGGCAAAGGGATAATGACGAAAATTCGGTGATTAAAAATCATTTTCATTATACGGATTTTTCTGTTTGACCGGTAATAATGAAACAACGAGAGGCGAGCTGATAAAGCGCCTCTCGTTGTTGTTTCGGTTTATTCCCCGGTGAAATTAGGTTCGCGTTTCTGGAGGAAGGCGGTCATTCCTTCGACCGCGTCTTTGCTGGCGCCCAGTCTGGCGGACCAGGCCTGATCCAGCTTAAGCCCCTCATCAAAACCCTTGTCCAGACCGACGCTCATGCCTTCGAGGACCGCGGCCACGGCCAGCGGGGGACGTTTTGTCAGCGCCTGAGCCAGAGCGTTCGCCTCGGCCATCAAATCAGCGGCGGGGACCACTTTATCGACCAGACCGCAGGCGAGAGCTTCTGCAGGTGTCAGTCTTTTGCTGAAGAGAATCATGTCGAGAGCCTTGGATTTTCCCAGCAGACGCGGCAATCTCTGAATGCCTCCCCAGCCGGGTGTGATGCCCAGATTGACTTCCGGCAGCCCGATGAACGCTTTGGGGTTGTCCGTCATAATGCGGAAATGGCAGGCGATGGCTGTTTCGCAGCCTCCGCCGAGAGCATGTCCGTTGATAGCGGCGATGTAAGGTTTTTTGGAGCGTGAGATGGCGTTCATAATTTCATTGCCGTTGGGCCCCTTGGCGATATTGGCGATGTCGGAGACATCCATTCCCGCGGAAAATCCCTTGTCCCCTGCGCCGGTGATGATCACGGCACGCGTTTCTTTGCTTTCTTCAATGTTTTGCACCGCCAGGAAAAACTCCTCCCGGATGCCCAGATTGACGGAGTTCATCGGTGGCCTGTTGAGGGTGATGGTTGTTACGAAATCTTTGGTCGACACGATAATGTTCTGAAATTCCATTTTGATCCTCCTTTTCGGTTTTTGGTCAATGAATCTTATTACTCCGGCAATTAAAGATGTTAATATCAGGCGGCATAGGCAACTTTCGGATGCTTGAAGTAATTACGAACCTGGGCAGGTCTTTTAATGAGCGTTTTCATAAAGGAACGGGTTTTCGATTCCAGGTCTTTGT
>CAYWRV010000139.1:0-5339 GCA_964460865.1 uncultured Smithella sp.
CTGTATTTGGGTTTCTTTCGTTCCATTCCAGGGATGACTTACCGGCTTTTTGGACGGAATCCAAGGGAATTAAGGTCTTATTTTCAAAGAATTTGCATTATTTTTTAGCCATTCTGGACCAGGGATAGAATGAATCAAAAACCGGTCAAAATTACGGCTTTAAGCGTTGAAGAATTGGCCCAATTACTCAGCCAGGCGGGCCGGAAGGCCATATCGGAACAAGACGTGCTGGCAATTGCCGAATTTGACAAAGAGCTCTATAAAAAGCGTTCTCCAATCGAGAGCGTCTTTTCTCAAACCAAACAGCTCTTGGGTTCAGCTCTGCGAGGCCGAACCAAGGTCTCTCAAAAGCGGGAATGCCTGTATCAAGTATTAACGCACAATCTGATGATTCTCAGGTGCGGCTAAAAAGGATTTCAACAGAGCAAGTCTCTCCAAGTCATTTCATAACCTAACTATTTATAGAGTTTAAACTTACGCCAGGCAAGAACTCATATACACTTGACTCCGAAACAGGTTTTTTAAGGAGTCAAAGAGGCCAAACAACGGTGAAAACTAACGGGTGAACAATGGCGTAAAATTGAACCGCTGCTGCCCAAACTCAAGAAATCCAAACGCAGAGGCAGGCCTTGGGCGGGCAATCGCAAGGTCTTTGAGGGGATCCTCTGGATCTTGCGAACCGGTGCCCCATGGGCCGATCTACCCAAACAGTACAATACAGTACAGTACAGTACAGTACAGTACAGCCCTTCCCCCTGCTGGAGGCGGCTTCGAGATTGGGAAGAACAAGACATCTGGCTCTAGGCTTGGTGAGCCTTTCTGGCGAAATTGGACGAAAAGGGCTAACTGGACTGGTCTGAAGCATTTGCCGAGGCAGTTTTGCCCCGGCTAAAAAAGGGCAACTGTGTCGGAAAGACCAAACGCCGCAAGGGAACAAAGTGGACGGTGGTGGTCGCCGGCCAAGGTATTCCTTTGGGAAACCGCTTGGATTCGGCGTCCCCGAGCAAAGGCAACCTGATCGAAAAAACGATAAGCCGGATCGCCGTACCGCGTCCGGGCCGAGGGCGGTCCAAACGGAATCCACGTCGGCTGATTGCTGACAAGGGCTATGACAGCAAGCCACTGCGTGAGCGGCTAGCCCACAAGGGAATATCGAGTTGATTTGTCCTTACCGCTACAACAATAAGGAACGGAAATACTATGACGGACGGAAGATGCGGCGATAGAAACGGCGGTATAAAGCGGAACAGCCGTTCTCGCGGCTGGGCAATTTTCGCAGACTGGCGGTCCGCTGGGATCGAGATATTCCTGTGTATAGTGCGTTTTTTCATACCGCATGCCTCATCATAACACTCGGGAAGTTATGAAATAGCTTCTAACAAAAGGGGCAAAAGCCCCGTTTCCGGTATTAAAAACACTATTTTTTAAGAATTGTGGCTATTGCCTTTTGCTCAGTATCAGCCGTGATAGGACTTGAGAGCATCTGGCGGAATGGTGGCTAGCCGGTAAGGCTGCCCCTTCAGACACTGCCCGCCAGCAGAAAAAAGGGAAAAACGGCAAAATCCAGCGCCCTAGCTCTTAACCACCAGGCCGCGAGTTTGGAGCCGAGGTCAGGATTTTCCGACCTTTGAGCGTCGCATCATAAATCTCGGCTGCATTTGCGGAGGCAGTCAGGATAATCAAGATGAAAAAAGGCAGAAAGCCCATGTTTTCTGCCTTTGCTGTTCTGCGTCGGGTGGGCTAGGATGCTTCATTATTATGTCAGCTGTGTCCCTTTCTTTGAACAGTTTTCAGGATCAGAATTTTAACAAATAGGGTAATGGTTTTGGGGGGTTTGTGTCAAGTTTTGTGTTTTTTAGCATGCCAGGCTAAAAACCAGCTGAATTGCCGGCTGTCTTTTGTGCTCAAAATTGTGTATGATGGGTTTATGGCGGTTCTTTTCCAATCAAGTCCTGCCTGAAAGTGATTTTCGGTTCGACAAGGATATTGTGCACAATACTTCTCCCGAACCGTTCTGTTTTTTGCGTTAAGAAAGGCCGCTGCTTTTCATATTTTTCATGTGTGAAAATCCAATTTTCGCCTATTACCTATTAGAGCCGGACCATACAGCCGGAATATGCCGTCAGGGGCAACTCAGGATAAACGCATGGACCTGAACGATGGAACCTGATGTAAAGAAGAAAAATGAGCTTTTTGTTGAGCTGTTTAGTTCAAATTACAGCCGGATTATGTCTTTTATATACACGCTGGTTCCCTGCACGTGGGATGCCGAGGATATTATGCAGGACACCGCAAAGGTCCTGTGGGAAAAGTTCGAGCAGTTTCAAGTTGGTTCCAATTTTGTTTCCTGGGCAATGACGATCGCCAAATATCAAGTCCTGTCGCATCGAAAAAAATACAACATAAAAGTCCAGTTTAATTCCGACCTGATCGAAATCTTGTCGGACGAGTCCCAAACCCCCCTTCCCGGCGAGCGGGAACGATTGAATGCGCTTCGGAATTGTATAACAAAACTCAATTCAAAAGACCAAGAACTTTTACGCTGCCGTTTTGAAAAGCAGATGACGGCCAAGATGTTATCCGGCCAAATCGGAGTGGCTATGAATACGATTTACCGGAATGAGTCCAGAATCCTTACGCTTTTATTCAATTGTGTGCGAAAAACTCTGGGGCTCAGCGTCCATGAGTGAATCCCTGCCCAATCGCGAGCTGAATGAATTGGCGTTTCTGATTTTTCAGAGTCTCGATGGTTCGATCAGCCGAGATGACGTTGAGCGGATGGAAACCATTCTCCGGTCCAGTCCGCCAATGCGTGCGGCCTATCGGGAATATCTGTCGATTTATTGTGAGCTGACCAGTTTGCTCCGAGGCGCTCAAGTTAATCCTTCCGATATTAACCGCCCTGAAGCATCTGAATTATGGAAAGCCATGGCGGAATACGAGAAAACCGCTCCGGAGATTGTAATCCCGCAGGCGAAGCCGAAAAAAGAACTTATTCAGAAAGTCGAATACCCTCCCCTCCGCCGCCGGAAGCTGAGCAAGTGGGAAATGGGGTTTCTGGCTACAGCGGCTGCCATGATGATGTTTGTTATTCTGTTTGCCCGCTTTGTCTCTCGGAGGGGTGTTGAAGTTGCCACGTTAACCAATGGTTTGAATGCCCGCTGGGTCGGCGCGCCTGTTTCGATGGAATTCGGGGCGCGTCTGACCACTGGTTCAGACCTCTGGATGCTGCAGGAGGGAATCGCCGAACTGACTTTTGACAATGGCAGCCGGGTCGTTATGGAAGCGCCCTGTGAATTCAGCATTTTAACAAGTGACCAGATTTTATTGAATTACGGGCGGCTGTATGCGGCGGTTCCGAAGGGAGCTATCGGCTTTACGGTGAATACACCGTCGGCTCGTATTATCGATTTAGGCACCGAATTCGGCATCCATGCGGAAACCGGCGGAGATACATCTCTGCATGTAATCAAGGGCAAGACAACGCTGATTGCCGGCCAAAAAATGAAAAAAATCAGCATGGAAGTTGCAAGCAATACGGCCAAAAGGGTTTCCTCTGCTAATCGGCAGATTGTCGATATACCCTACAATGAAACTCTTTTTGCCCGCCAGGTTGACGGCCGACGCCGATTTGTCTGGAGGGGCGAAAACCTGAATCTGGCCAGCATTGTCGCAGGTCGTGACGGTTTTCAGGAGGTTGGTTCTCTGAGCGGTCTTAACCCTACGAATGGAAAATATACGAGTTCTGTTATTGGAAAGGATCGGGAGGCGAATCCTACTTACAATCGCGTGGCGGACTCTGCTTTTATCGACGGGGTATTTGTGCCGGACGGCGGTTCAGGGCCGATTCAGATTACCTCGTTGGGACATACGTTCGACTGCCCCGATACCTTCGGGATTTTTACACATGAAATTGCTGCCTACAAAGGGGATATTAAAGACCAAGCCACTACCATCCCGCCGGTGATTATCCATGGTCAAACGTTCCCAAATGAATCGATTGTGCTGCTTCACAGCAATATCGGCGTCACATTTGACTTTCAGGCGATTCGCCAGTCCCTGCCAAACCTCGAGTTGAAAAGTTTCAAGGCCTGGGGCGGTCTGACGGAAGCACTTGCTTACCTGAAAAAGGACCGACCTGATATTGATTTTTGGGTTTTGGTTGATGGGCAAATCAAATACGAGAGGAAAATGCTTCAAATTGAAGATGGACCTGTTTCATTTGAGATTGAACTCCATCCTCAAAATCGTTTTCTGACCTTGATTGTGACGGAAGGGGTTCGGGGGGCGGACAATAACAGAATCTATCCTTATGCTAATGATTTCTTTTATTTGATAAATCCGGAACTGACCTTAAAAGAAAAACCTGAAAGATAATGGGACTGGGCACACGCGTGTGTGTAAAAAGATAGAATTGTTAATTTAACGTGGAGGTATGGAAAGATGAAAAGTATGAAAAGCATGGTAAGGGTGATTGTTTTCATGTGTATGTGTGTGGCAAGTGGTATTGGTGCAATTACGGTGACTAATACCGCTACATTCGCGGAAGCGGGTAATGGGGTTTCGGGGCCATTCGGGGTCACGTTTAGCAACTTCGACATGGCTGGCGGCAACACTGTTGTTGCGCTTGTGAGTTTTGAAAGCAGCGTCGGAATGGGTACCGTCACCTACGGCGGTGTTGCTGCGGACGCTGTAGTAACAGCCCAAAATGGTGTTCAGCAAGCGTTCGTCTTTTATTGGATCGACGTTGCTTCGGGATCGGACCTCATCGTTACACCAGCTGCCGGTGCCGGCATATGGGATATGCTCGCCGTCAGCGCACTGACTCTCAGCGACGTGACGGGCGTCTACGCTACGGCCACAGGTATCGAGGGCAAGGGCTCGGGTACTGAGCTTAACTATGATAGCGGCAATGGACTCTCCGTAGCTGCCTTTGTTGACAATAGCTATGACCCTGCAGCCCCGCCTCCGTACATTAGCGCTGCTTCGGCATTTCTCGATACCATCGTGCAGGCGCAGGGTGGTTCAACGTCAAGCCCGTTTGATATTAGTAAAGGCAGTGCCGGTTTCGCCCACGCATACGGTGAAACGACGGCGGCCACGGGCATCTTCGACCAGTTCATGCAAGGCAGTTCGTCCACCCGAGAAGCGGCCGCGCTCGTAAATTTCATTCCGGAGCCGGCTACAGTGATTCTCTTGGGCTTGGGCGGTCTAGTTTTAAGACGCCGTAAATAAAATAAGTTGTTAGCAGATAGCGATAGTAAGGAAAAAGAAACTAATAATTTTTGCTTGCGGAGGTGTTATGTTATGAAGAAAATTGGGTACAACTATTTAATTCT
>CAYWRV010000140.1:0-5205 GCA_964460865.1 uncultured Smithella sp.
TACAGCCGGATCACATTATTACCGGTATTCAAAGATACGCCAGGAATTCAAAAACTGTTCTTGAGTCGTCCGATTTACCCACGCCTGAGCAGATTGCCCGCGCCTATTCCCGCCTGTCGTCTCTGTCTCAACAGGACCTTCTGGAAAAATATGACCAACTGCAGCAGTCCCGCCTCGAGCTTGCCGTCCAAACAGGTAAAATAAACGGGGCCAAGTCGCGGAAAAACAATTACGAAACGATACCCAAGGACCAGATTGTAGAAGAATTGATGCTCGAATACCTGAAAGTAGCCCTCGGGAAGCCTTCTGCGGTCGGCCAGAAAGTGGCCTCGGCGATAAACTAAAAAGAAAGTTGCCCGACCGCACAGATTTTCGTTTGCGGTCTGATGAAGATGCACTTTATGGAGAGGGTGATCTGTTTATGTTCAGAAGAAATAAGGCATTGTTTTTTCTGATGGGGCTTGCCGCGTGTCTTATCGTTTGGGCAGGCTCTGGTCGGTTTGTAACACAGGCCTGCGCTCAGGAACTGGTTCGCGTGGTCCCTTTTTTTGGCAACGGGCCCTATGAAATACTAATGTTTTCTGATTATTTTTGTCCGCACTGTAAACTGATCGACGAAAAGGCAGAGTCATTGTTAAAAGAGCTGTCAGCCGAAGGCAAAGTTAAAGTCACTTTCATTGATGTGCCTTTTAATCGTGTCACGCCTCTGTATGCAAAATATTACCTTCAAGCCGTCAATGCACAGCCTGATCTCGACAACGCTTTACGTGTCCGCAAAGCACTGTTTGAGGCAGCCATGGACAAGGGTATCCGTGATGAAGAAAAGCTTACCGCTCACCTGGCGACAAAGAAAATAAAATGGGCGCAGATGAATGAAAAATCCGTTTTCCCCTTCATGGGCGCCCTGATCAAAGAGTACAGAATCAACCAAACACCCACCTGCCTGATCAAATACCCTGCCGGGGAGATCAAAAGATATACCGGCAGGATTGAAATCTGGGATGGTTTGAACGAGCTTAAAAACCATCTGTCGCACGGCGAAAAGCAGATTAGTAGATAAAATGGCATAAGTTATAAAAGTGGCCCGGTTTCCACCGGAGTCGCAGACAGCGACTGTCGTACTTGTTCTCGTAACAATGATATGCAGGAGCGAATTTAAAGCCCCCTTCCGTCCCATTTTCTCTCCGGAAGAGGGCTTTTAGTTTTCTGGTTTACAGTCCGAAGACAAAGTGCTTCAGTCAGTCAGATATTTGAATGACACCCGCAGTTTTGCCCGATATTCCACTACTTTGTTGTCCTCGACGCGCATATCAAGTTCTTTTACTTCCGCAACCCGAATTTCCTTGAGATTTTTTGCCGCCATTTCAACTGCTTTCTGGGCTGCATCCCCCCATGAGATTTCACTGCTTCCGATAATTTCAATGACTTTGTAAATACTGCCCATTTCCCTCTCCTTTCTGTTAGCTGGTCAGAATTTCCCGGCACCCCGGGCCGGCTTCGATCAGGACGGCACCGATGTTCCGGGCCGTGAGTCAGCGTCAAAGCGTACTTGTCACTACTGAATCCGCAGGGAAAGAGGAGGCGGTTCGGTAGTCGGTCGGGAGCCGGTGGCGAAGCCGTGGTCAGTGGATTAAGTACAGCAAAGAGGGGCGAAAGACTGGTACTGAAGCAGGGTCGCTTTAGGTCGTATTATACTTTTTTGTGACAAAACTTCAACCCGTTATTAATGGCTGATAATGCAGGCGACACAGGGGGGTTGAATTGCAAGCCGGGGAAAGCATAAAAGTAGAGCAGAAGTCGGCCTTTTCCGATGAATGTATATTTTTTCTCAATCGCCGTCCAAAGAGGCGTTTGGGCAAAGACTGTTTTAGTGGCCGCAGGTGGAGCAGTTCGTCGAGGTGCATGATGAGCACGCGGAACTCGCCGGGCTGCCTGTCGAAGTGGACAGGTTCGAGAGATTGCCGCCATATCGACCTTTACTGACCTGAGATATCATCTTACGGGTCTTTTTTGATTTGCACGCCGGACAGACGGCGTTGGGCTTTTCACTCAAACTCAAGGTTACGACTTCAAACTGCTTTTTGCATTTATCGCACTCAAATTCATAAATAGGCATAACGGCACTTCCTTACTTCTTTTCATTAAATCTAGAGATTCCGTCGATAAATGTCAATAGAATACCTGAATATTTGCCGGTTTTTATTTATCAAATTGACATTGACACGAGGGGGCCTTCTTTCTATACTCCGTGCAATTAAAAATCAGGCCTCGGCCGTAAATGACGGCCTGGAAAGGAAATTATGAGTCCGAAAGAAAAGCAAAAATCTATTTTTACCAAGGCGATCCATGCCGGGGAAGACAGGGCGCGTTACGCCGATTCCATAACCACTCCCATTGTACAGTCCTCGACTTATTTCTTCAAAGACAGCAAAGAGATTGAATCCTATACAAAAAATTCTAAAAAGCGCTATGAGTACGGAAGGTATGGCAACCCCACGGAGATCGTCGCGCAGCAGCGTTTGATGGTCTTGAATTCCGCCGATGACGCGCTTGTATTTTCGTCGGGAATGATGGCGATTACGACCACCATTCTGGCGCTGGTGGAATCGGGCGATCATATTGTGATTACGGATGACTGTTACGGAAGAACACTCGAGTTTTGCCGCACCTATCTCAAACGCTTCGGCATCGACTGCACGATCGTCCCTTTCGGCGATTACGAACTGCTGGATTCTTCCATCAGAGAAAACACCCGCTTTGTTTTTTCAGAGTCGCCGACCAACCCCTATCTTAACGTGTTTGACATGGTAAAGTTCCGGCATATCGGCGATAAGCACAAGGTCATTACGATTATTGATTCCACATTTGCCACACCGTACAACCAGCGTCCGCTGGACTACGGCATAGATCTGGTGATTCACAGCGGGACCAAGTACCTGGCCGGTCATAATGATATATTGGCGGGAGTTCTCCTGGGGAAAAAAGAGCTGGTCGGCAAAGTGCGAGAATTGCACAAGTCCATGGGCGGGGTGATCGACCCGCACTGCTGTTATCTGCTGCTTCGCGGCCTCAAAACCTTTCCCTTGAGAGTCCGGACGCAAAATGAAAACGCCTTCATCATTGCGGAATATCTGGAGAAGCACCCGAAAATTGAAAAAGCCTACTACCCTTTTCTGGAAAGTAACGCTCATTATGCCATCGCCAAAGAACAGATGAAAGGCGGGGGAGGGGTGGTCACCTTTACGATTAAAGGCGATCTGGATGCGGCGAAAAGATTCATGGATGCTCTGCAGATGATCTACATTGCGCCGAGCTTCGGCGGGACGGAAACCCTGATTACCCATCCGGCGACCGTGACTTATCACCGTTACAGCCGCCAGGAGCGCTACGACCTGGGCATTGTGGATAATTTGTTTCGCCTGGCAGTGGGTATTGAAGACGTGGAAGACATTGTTGCCGATCTGGAAAAAGGGTTTGCCCTCATCTGACGCCAGTATGCCATTTGTGGAAGATCAGCAGTAATTTCACCTGCTGCGTTACGCTGGCATTATGCGCACGAGCTTGTCGGCTTTTGATAAAATCAGCCACCCGCCATCTCCTTCGAGCTCAATCACCTTTTTTTACTTACCGGCCGTTATCAAAACGTAGGGGCATTGCCTGATGCGTGTGCTTGCGAGTCCCCTGAAGCCTGCCTGTGATACAATGTCGGCCAATTCTTTTTCAGAAAAACTGCGCCCGAAAATGACATGGCGCAATCCCCAGAAAAGAACTCTGTCCGGCAAAAACCAGACTTGAAAAAGTTTGATGAAATCTTCCAGATCGCTGTCGGAAACCTCTTTGTCTGTTTCTGAAACTATGATCCTGCCGCCCGGCTTCAGTATGCGGTAAATTTCGCTCATGCCGCGTGATGGTGATGGCCAGTGTTTGATGGAGCCGATGCTGACCGCCGCGTCGAATGTTTGATCAGGGTAGGGGATGTTCATGGCATTGCCCTTTTGAAACAGGCAATTTTCCACCCTGTTTTTTGAGGCATACTTTCTTGCAGCCCGAACCTGCATCGGCGAGTAGTCAATTCCCGTTATACGTGACAACGGAGAGTTTTTGGATATTGCGATTGCGCCGTAGCCACGCCCGGATCCGACATCGAGAATCTGATCGTATCGGTTTTGCGCCATTTCCAGAGCGACATGATCGTAAAGTCCGGAAATCGGTTTTCGGATACGCCGGTTATAAACCGGCCCAAGCGTGTCCCACAAAAGCCGGCTGTCGCGCACTGCCACAAGCAGACTGATTAACAAATCGTTACTGATCATGGAGCTTGTCCCGAGTCGGCAGGCGGCACAAAGACGGTGAGAGGTGTAATTTATCCGGCATTGTTTTCAGGGGGAAATTCTCTTTTTGAAATTTTCAATCGAACTACCGATGTCGCGCAGGCTTTTGCCTGCTTCCTCGGAAACGGAAGCACCCTTTTGTTTGAGCTTTGCCGCAAGTTCGTTTGATTTCGTCATAACGTCGGTGGTGCCTTTTTCAATTTTTTCTCCCGCCCAGCTTAAGCTTTTTTCCACATGCTCATTGGCTGACTGAAGGGCCTCCCCGGCCTGATCATATTTTTTTTGAGACCATGATTTTGTTGCCCTGACGTGCTCGTTGGAGGCAAGGGCAAGATGGGCGCGGGCAAAGGCATCTTCTATTCTTTTTGGCGACGACACCAGTCCTTGTTTTACGTCGCCGGCGAGCTGTTCGAGCTCATCAGCCGATTCACGGAGTGCTTTTTTGCTTTTCGCGGAGGCTTTGCCGACCTGCTCTTTCATAAAAGCCGCGCCTTTATTTATATGTTCGGACGCGGAGTGCAAATTTTTATCCAGATAGTCCTGTTTGGCCTTCTGGAAGGTCTGTTCAATGCCCGGTGATGATTCCTGATTGGCGACGGCCGTCCATGAAATCACTCCGGCGGACCAAGCGACAAAAACAATCATGGTAAATATATGGATGATGCGGCGCATAAGACATCTCCTTTGGTGTTATTGATGACGTTTAAACTTGCTTATAAAAGCGTAAATTGTCAACAGCTCTTTTTTGGGTCTGTGGCGGTGCTTATCAAAGCATGGGAATATCGGTGGATCTGTGCTATAGCGAACCCGCCGGACTCTCCGGTGCAACATGAAGCGAAACAGGTGAGCAAGAGGTAGCGATGCAGGAAATTCT
>CAYWRV010000141.1:0-5201 GCA_964460865.1 uncultured Smithella sp.
GCCCAGATCCTCTTCGGTATTCTGGCCAGCATTATCGTCATGTGGTTCAGCCGCAAACGTGAATATGCAGCCGATGCCGGAGGAGCGCACCTTGCCGGTACAGGCAATATGATTGCCGCCCTGGAAAGCTTGAAACGCAGCTCCATACAGCCGCTGGACGGACAAATGAAGGCTTTCGGTATTGCTGGCAAGCCCTCCCGAAACAGCCTCAAAGTACTGTTTATGACCCATCCGCCTCTGGAGGACCGTATTGAAGCTCTGAAGCGCGCCTCAGGAATGAGCGCCTGAAAAAACATTGAAAGCCGGGCGGGGTATGAAAAGCTCACTCCCCGCTTTTTTTATGCCTGCCCTGCGTTTACCGGCTTACCGGTGTTCTTCCTAAAACAACTCTTAAACCTGATTATCATGCATCCGGCTTGTGCACGACGTCGATTCACTGAGATCCCAAGCTCCAGATTCTCCTTTAATAATTGACAAAAAAATCCCGAAGATTATAATCTTTTCTAGCTTGTATGGATCGTCCGATCCCGCTCGCGCAGGATGAGATATGGCCGCTACAGGTTGCCAGGTATTGCCAATACGTTGACTCATATAATTTTATTTTAAACCTCCGGAGGAAAACAAATATGGAATCACAAAAGAGCTGTCCTTCCTGTGGAACCGCGGTTCAGCCTGATGCCGTTTTCTGTCATGCTTGCGGGAATCGGTTGGCTGGCGAGAATAAGGCCGGGAAAAAATGCCCCGGCTGCGGAGCGGACATTGAAGTTGGCGCTATTTTCTGCCCGCATTGCGGGAACCGCCTGGAAGAAAAAAAACCGCTCAAACCCGTGCCCGGATGGTTGGGATTTGTACACCGGCCGCAGCTGGTAGTGGTCCTGTTGGCGGTGGCGCTCATTTTGTTGCTCTTGTCTTTTGGAACAATTATTCATCTGTCTGTTTCAAAAAACACTGCCAAGCCTTCCGCATCCGTAACAAGTGAGCAAAGCAGGAAAATCGTCAAAACAGAAAAAAGCGTCTACAGGTATGGAGAAAAAATCTACGTGAATTATTACAATGCCCCGGGCTCGAGCAGCGACTGGATCTGCATCTCGCCGGCCGGCTCGCCCGATAACACGGTCGGGCCTTATCAATATATACACTCTCGCGGTAATGGTACATTGTCTTTTGACTCGCCGGAGCCGGGAAGGTACGAGGTAAGGGCATTTTACCGCTATAATCCCGGACATTACAAAGTAACCGGCCGCTACCGGTTCACTGTGGAAGATTGATGACGTTTAGTCCGGAGAACAAAATTATAATCTGAGTCCACGTTGGTTGTCATTTCGTTTTAACCGGTGAAGGGGCCTTCAGGCTGCGTTATCGAAAAGCATTAATGCTACCGAGCTTTTCCAGTATTTGAAAGGAAATTTAAAGCCATGAAAGAAAATTCAAATGCAGCCGTCATCGTGGCGGCGTTGATTGTCGGGGTGTGTATTTTATTGGGTGTTTCGTCGGCGGGATACTTTATCGGCAAGGGAGGCACACGTTTTAAATCGGAATCAAGAACCGTCACGGTCAAGGGACTAGTAGAGCAGATTGTTAAGGCGGATCAGTCCGTGTGGGTTTTGCGCTTCCGCCGCGCCGGCTCCGATATCGGCGATATTCATTCTAAAATCAGCGCCGACAGGGATGCGGTCGTCGCTTTTCTTAAGGAACAGGGTTTCACGGACGGGGAGATCAGCCGTCAGCCGATTCACACCATTGACAAATGGGCGCGCGAATATGACCAGAGCCAGACGGAGCGCTATCGCTATCTGGTGACCGGCTCGGTGGTGGTGACCACCGCCAATGTAGATCAGGTGGCCAAAGTACTCGGGGAGACGGAAAGGCTCCTGAAATCCGGTGTTGTCCTGGACGGCCAGTATGAAGGCAGCGCCAACCCGCGCTATACAATCACCAAATTCAATGAGCTAAGGCCGCAACTCTTGGCCGAAGCGACCAAAAACGCGCGCCTGACAGCCCGGCAGTTTGCCTCCGACTCGGGGGTGAGTGTCGGCAGAATACGAAGCGCCAATCAGGGGAATATTCAGATCTTCGGCACTGACGGAAATGATGAATCCGCTCCTTACAGCCCGACGAGCACACCCGTAAAAAAAATACGCGTGGTGAGTACATTCGAGTTCGAACTGCAATAGCCCCCCCGGCCCACCGGAAGCTAACAAACGATTGAGTAAATCGTCCGTCGTCAGCTCTTTTTTCCCCGGCAATGGACAGGAGCACCTTTTGACTAACCTCAACATAACCCCTGGTTCAACAAGTTCGCCCTGAACAAATCTCCACTCTGTTTGGTGACGCGCCATGAGTTACCGGCTATTTAGGTGATTCAAAGCGCCATATATACTTTCGCAGATCCAACAAAAGGGGATGGGGGTTCAGGTAGGTCTGTCCCGCCAGAGAACTGCAGTGATATTTTTCCGCATAGTGACGGGCAAGCCCGAGGCAGGCATAAAGGGGTACAAGGCCTCGCAGATAATCGGCCGCAAGCCCGGCGAGTTTTTCAGTCTCCGCCCCGGTGGCGATTTTTTTCAGCACGGCGCCTATCATGTGCAAACAACGGGCATTTTTGGCAGATGTGCTTTTCAATCTCAACGCCCGGACAAGCATCAGCTCATATTGACTCATCGAAATTTTGAGACTCCTTACCTTATGTGCGACGATGAGCCGGTTCATCTCACGATAAATGCCGGGGCTGTGCGCCAAAAGAAGCAGACGGTGATTGAGATGGAATTCTTTCCAGGCGATGAGAGGCTGTCCGGAATCCCGCGCCTTTCGCCAGCTCTTCAGGACGACAACCATTTCCATAAAATGCTCAAGTGAGCGGGTGTTTGGCAGGCTAAGCTCATCCGCCACCGGCAGCAGCGGGTAGCAGCTCATGACCGCGCGTGCAAAAAGTCCCGTACCGCTTTTAACGGAAGAGCCTTTTTTGTCAAAAACTTCCACTTTTTCCATGCCGCAGGAAGGAGAGCCGCTTTTGAAAATAAAGGCGTCGAGGTTTTCATCCGCCAACCGCGGCACTTCCTTTTTCAGCCAGTTGTTTAACACAGCTGTTTTGTCCATCCGGGTGGTGTGAGTGATAAGCCGGGGCGAGCTTGGGTTTCCTTCCAGTTTCATCGGCTCCCGGGGAGTCCCCATGCCGGAGAAGACCTCCGGACAGATTGCCAAAAAATCAACATAACATATCAGGCGGTCGCGCAGGCCTTTTAGTAGCTTGTTCCGTCCGTCGTAGCGCACGTGATTTCCCAGCAGGCATGAACTGATGCCGATTTTAATTTTTTGCATTGTTCCTCCCGTCTCCGCTTCTTTAGCAAAGCGATATTGCCCGTGTCAAACAAACCGTCAATCAAAGGAAAAAAAACACGTAAAACCGGAAATTTAAAGGTTTGGCCGGACAAGCACCTGGAGCAAGTCAATAATGCTTCACAAAAGCTGAAGTATCATGTAGCATTCCTGTAATTTCCGCCGGGGATAAAGTGCGGCGGGAATATTTGTAAACCGCGCCGGAATGAGCTTGCAGGAGTCGATGATCATGCAAAAATCTTTTTCCGACAAACCAAATGACGCGCAGAGCCTTTCCGCAAAAGAGTTCCCCGTCTTGATTAACGAGCAGGCTCAAGCTTTCCGTATTGTATCATTTTTGAACCTGCTCAACTGACTGACACCATGGTCGAGCAAACGCTGAACATTTATTATCATGTATTGCTGTTTGCACTGTATTGCTTTCTGGGATGGGTTCTGGAAGTGGCGTATCGCTCGGCAACGCAACGCAAACTGGTCAATGCGGGTTTTCTGCATGGCCCTTTTGTTCCCATTTACGGGTTGGCGGCCTTTATCGTCGTCGCCCTGCTGGATACTCTGAAGGCCTGGCATTTCGCAGCCGTGTTTGTTTTGTGCGGCCTGGTGATTACCGCATTTGAGTACATGGTGGGTTTCGGCATTGAAAAAATATTCAAAATGAGGCTTTGGGATTATTCCCAACGACGCCTGAATCTGCATGGTTATGTGTGCCTGGAATTTTCTCTTCTCTGGACGTTACTCGTTTTCGTTTTTGCAGCTTTTGTGCATCCGCTACTGTTTAAGCAAGTGGCCGGACTTGATGCTACGGTGGTGAAGATAGCCGCCATCATTTTCATGCTTTATTTCATGATTGATTTTACCTTTTCCGTCATGTCTCTGGCCGCCTTCCGCCGGAGCATGGCTCATCTGCGGGATCATTACTTCAATTTAAGCGGCACGGAGATTCACGACAACATAAACTCCTTCGCGCGCCTGCTCAGGGCCTTCCCTCATCTCAATAAATATGTTTTCCAAAGTATCAATCATAGAATCAAACTCCGGCTCGATTCTTTTTTGAAGAAGATTAAGGATGGCATTCTTGTGTCCATGGCCGGAAGGGAGCCGCTGGAAAAAGAATATCTAGAGATAGCCCGAGACATCCTTCGTCACGAAGAATTTTCAAGGCTCAAAGAATATTTTCACCATGACTCTTCAATATACGATCACGTCTGCCGAGTTTCCTATTTATCCTACAAAATATGCAAGTATTTAAAGCTGGATTACCGCTCGGCCACCCGTGGCGCGCTGCTGCATGACTTCTTTCTTTATGACTGGAGAAATCACGACAGGCCGGACCTGCCCCGTGAAAAATTTCACGGATTGGCCCATCCGGCCGTCGCTCTGGCCAATGCGGGTAAATATTTTACACTCAATGACATTGAACGGGACATTATTATAAAACACATGTGGCCGCTGACCATCGTACCGCCGAAATACAAGGAGGCCTATATCGTCTCCTTTGCCGACAAATACCTGTCGTCCAGGGAATTTCTGAGCGAATACAAAAAGAAAGCCGCCAGGCATAAGGTGAATAAAACCGGAAGGAGAAAAAATATATGATCGACAAAAGCAAACGTTTCATGCGCGAGTATGTCCCTTTGGAGGGGCAGGACACACTGAAGGGGAAAAGATTGGATTTTGACAGCATTGCGGAAATGTTCCTCGACCGGGCGAGGATCAGCCCCGACCACCCGCTGGTTTATTATTATGATGACACAATAAGCTATGCCCAAGTTAACGACCGTGCCAATGCGGTTGCCGCTTTCCTTGAGGAAAAAGGAGTGAAAAAAGGAGACGTCGTCTCCATCATGATTTTAAATTCGCCCGAG
>CAYWRV010000142.1:0-5167 GCA_964460865.1 uncultured Smithella sp.
CGACACGGCACAGACTCTCGTCCATCGGCACGGATGCTGAACCATATCTGTTGATTCCTCTCTTGTCGCCCAGTGCTTGACCAAGCGCCTTTCCCAGGCAGATGCCCAGATCTTCCACCAGGTGGTGATCATCTACTTCCGTATCACCCCTGCCCCCGACCGTCAGCTTGAATCCGCCATGGCGGGCGAACAACTCCAGCATATGGTTGAAAAAAGGTATGGTCGTGTCGATCTTGCCGCCGGTGGACCGATCCAGATCAATTTCCAGGGAAATATCCGTTTCGGTCGTTTTACGAACCACCTTCGCTTTTCTGGCCATGTATACCTCCAGGTTTAAATGACTTTGTTTAGCGGGTATTCGATAATCCCCTGCGCGCCCGCCTCGAGTAGTTGCGGAATAATATCCCGGACGACGCCCGTATCGACAACGGTTTCAATGGCGAACCACTCTTCCGAATAAAGGCTGGAAATCGTCGGCGCCTTCAGGGCGGGCAGAAGCTTCATCACACGCTCAAGATTATCGCGCGAGACATTGAGTTTAAGCCCGACTTTCCCCATCGCCAGCAGTGACCCGGTCAAAAGCGTTCTGATCTGCTCGATCTTTTTACGCTTCCAGGGATTGTCCCATGCCTTCCTGTTGGCAATGAGCCGCGTATTTGTTTTCATCAGCTCATGCACGATACGCAACTTGTTGGCGCGGATGGTGGAACCGGTTTCGGTCACTTCCACAACCGCGTCCACCAGGCCGTCGACAACCTTCGCCTCGGTAGCCCCCCAGGAAAATTCCACCTGAACTTTAATGTTTTTTTCAGCGAAATACCTTCTGGTGAAAGCCACCAGCTCAGTGGAGATGCGCTTTCCCTCCATATCTTCAATCGCGCGTACAGGCGAGTCATCACGCACAACCAGAACCCAGCGCGCCTGACGGGTGGAGACTTTCGAATAGACCAGATCCTGAACAGCAACTACATCAGAATCATTTTCCATGATCCAGTCGATGCCCGTGAGTCCCAAATCAAGATGCCCGTCTTCAACATAGCGGGACATCTCCTGTGCGCGAACCAGCGTACAGGAAAGCTCCGGATCGTCAATATCCGGAAAATAGCTCCGGCTGTCATAAGTGATGCGCCAGCCCGCTTTTTTGAACAATTCCACGGTAGAGTTTTCAAGGCTTCCCTTGGGAATGCCCAGTTTCAAAAGATTCATTTGTACACATCCTCCGGGTCGAATACCTTTTCCCCCACCACGACAAAGCTGTCTCCTTCCAGTTTTCTGAAAAAACATGACCTGTGTCCGGTATGGCAGGCCGCTCCCCCTACCTGCTCCACCTGAAGCAGAATCGTGTCGTCATCGCAGTCAATGTAAATATTTTTCACTATCTGGACATTTCCTGAACTTTCACCCTTGACCCACAGTTTCTGCCGCGAACGGCTCCAGAATGTGGCCTTCCCCGCAAGCAGTGTCGCCTCCCACGACTCTTTGTTCATGTATGCCATCATCAATACTTCTTTAGTTTCGGCATCTTGCACTATGGCGGGCACCAGGCCGCCGGATTTATCAAATTTGGGTTCGATCATAATTATTTTTTTCCCGTCCTATTTACGAAACTTGTTTAATTAAATGATGAATCTTATTAAATCAAGCAATATTTTATCTTTATTATTCTTTATTTATGCCTTGCCTGAGTTTGCCAATAATGTTAAAAAACCTGCACATTAACCCGGCGCAAGGTTGATAACAATTAACCGGAGGTTGTTCGTATGCACCTGCTCATGGGAGGCGCAATTATAGCAGTCCTGGGGCTGATCGGCCTGATTGTGTGGTGGAGCGAATTTATCACTGTTTTGCAGGGGGTTGTGCCTGTTTTCATGCTCCTGGGAGGCGCACTGGCCATTTATGTCGGATTCGACGAAATGCATGAGAAAATCAGCCAGGAGAGACGACGCCAGGCGGAAGAGCTGGAGAAAGCCAGGGAAGAAATCGAAACCGCCAGAGCCGAGGCAGGGCGCTATCGTGAAGAGCTCGATCGACTGAAAAAAGACAGCCGGGAGCTTCAGCCCCAGAAGCAGGAACAATAAATTAACCTTGACACGACAGGTCAAATCACATATTACCGACGACCACGACTTCAAATAATTACGGGCCTCACTATGCCAAATGCTTCCATAAACAAAGTCCCACGCCACTGCATCTATATGTATTGATGCCTGCTTGCCTGAGCTACCAAGGTAAGCGGGCTTACACCAAACCAGCAGTTTAGAAATAAACAAAAGTCATAA
This sequence comes from uncultured Smithella sp., assembly GCA_964460865.1. Lineage (GTDB taxonomy): Bacteria > Desulfobacterota > Syntrophia > Syntrophales > Smithellaceae > UBA8904. Next base: position 2,280 of record CAYWRV010000142.1, read on the forward strand.
ACGGCAGTATCTTTATTATCTTGCAGAAAAAAGGGAGGATTGGATCCAATGAAAAAGTCAACTTTTTTTGCCACAACATCTTTCTTGGTCACACTGTTTGTCATGCTGGTCTTCAGCTCAGGCGTACTTGCACAAACCACTCTGACCTACAGCATTTTTTTCCCGGCCACCCACGCGCAGGCACAGGCCGGCGAATCCTGGGCCAAGGAAATCGAAAAGCGCACCGGAGGTAAAGTTAAAATCAACATCTTTGCCGGAGGCTCACTCACTCCCGCGCCGCAGGTGTATGACGGTGTCGTAAAGGGCATCTCGGATATCGGCATGTCATGCTTCGCCTACACGCCGGGACGTTTCCCGCTCATCGAGGCGCTGGATCTTCCGATGGGTTATCCCACGGGCATGGTCGCAACAAAAGTGGCCAACGATTTCGCCAAAAAGATGAATCCGCCGGAGCTCAACGACGTGAAGCTTCTGTATATTCATGCCCACGGCCCGGGACTTCTGCACACACAAAAACCGGTCACTAAGCTGGCGGACCTGCAGGGCATGAAAATTCGCTCCACCGGCCTGAGTTCAAAAATCGTCAAAAGCCTGGGCGGAGTTTCCGTTGCCATGCCGCAGGGCGATACCTACGAGGCCCTCCAGAAAGGTGTTGTGCAGGGCACTTTTGCTCCTGTGGAAACCCTGAAAGGCTGGAAACAGGGCCAGGTGGTCAAATATACGATCGACTGCGCCGGCATCGGCTACACAACCGCCATGTTCGTAGTCATGAACAAGCACAAATGGGAGAAACTCCCCAAAGACGTGCAAAAAGTTTTCGAGGATGTCAGCAACGAATGGATTGCCGTGGCCGGCAAAGCCTGGGACGATGCCGATGATGAGGGCTACAAATTCATCGCCGGCCTGGGCAACAAAGTCATCAAACTGGCTCCTGAAGAATCAGCCAAATGGGAAAAAGCCGTGGAACCGGTCGTTGATGAATATGTGAAAACCATGGAAGACAAAAAAATACCTGGAAAAAAGGCGGTCGATGAGATCCGCGCTTTAATCAAAGCGCACTCACAGGCGGGGAAGTAACGAACGGAAGATAGATGTTGAGTCCGACAAAATACCTGGCGCGTGCGGGCAAGGCGTTTAATATCCTTGCCTGCGCCGCCGTGGTCGCCATGATGCTCCTGTCCGCGGCGGACGTCGTTTTACGAATCTTCGGCAGGCCGATTCCCGGCACATACGAACTGGTCGGTTTTCTCGGAGCGCTTGTCGTGTCTTTCGCCCTTGCTTTCACTTCCATGGAAAAAGGGCATATCGCCGTGGAAATCCTTGTGGAAAAACTTCCCCTGCGCACCAGATTGGCGATTGATGCCTTCTGTAACCTTGCCGGCGCTTTTTTATTTTGTGTTATCGGTTTCCAAGCCTTTATCTACGCGCTGGACATCAAAAGCAGCGGAGAGGTATCACCGACGCTGCATATCCCCGCCTACCCTTTTATTTTCGGCATCTCCCTTGGGTGCGCCCTTTTGTGCCTCTTGTTAACCGCCGACTTCATTAAGTCTCTGCGAAGGACCATTGACGCATGAGCCCATTCGTAATCGGCCTGGCCGGCTTTGCCGTTTTGATTTTTCTCATGTTTTTGAGAATGCCCGTCGGGTTTGTCATGGCGCTGGTGGGCTATCTAGGGTTCGGGCTTATCATCTCCTGGAGCGCCGCCTCCAGTCTGATTATTCGGGATTTTTATGCAACTTTTACCTCATACAACCTGACTGTCGTCCCTTTGTTTGTCCTGATGGGTCAGATTGCATTTCACTCCGGCATCAGCGGACGTCTTTTCAATTCCGCCAATAAATTCTTCGGACATCTGCCCGGCGGCCTGGCGATCGCCACTATCGGCGCCTGCGCCGGCTTTTCCGCCGTGAGCGGCTCCACCAGCGCGACGGCAGCCACCATGGCCTCCGTGGCATTGCCGGAAATGAAAAAATTCAAATACGACCCGGCCCTGGCCACCGGTGTGGTCGCCGCCGGAGGAAGTTTAGGCATTCTCATTCCGCCCAGCACCATATTTATCATCTACGGTATCATGACCGAGCAATCCATAGGTGAGCTTTTCATTGCCGGCGTCATTCCGGGAATTCTGTTGTCTCTCTTTTTTGTCATTTCCATCCTCATCTGGACGCGCTTCAACCCGGAAATAGGGCCGCGCGCCCCCAGAAGCACATGGGAGGAAAAAATCAAATCTCTTTCCGGAATTATTGAAACGCTGATCCTTTTCGTGCTGGTGATGGGAGGTTTGTTTGCGGGGTTTTTCACACCAACGGAAGCGGCAGGGGTCGGTGCCGCCGGCACCATCGTGATCGCGCTGGCCGGCCGCCGCCTAACCTGGCAGGGGTTTGTCAGAGCCCTCTACGACACTACTCGCATTTCCTGTATGATTTTCGTGGTAGTTGCCGGCGCCACGGTTTTCGGCCATTTTCTGGCTGTAACACAAATACCTGCCAATATCGGTTCCTTCGTCGCGGGCCTGCAGTTCCATCCGATGATCATCATGGGCTTCATCATCGTCATCTATTTGTTTCTGGGCTGCCTGATGGATTCACTGGCCATGATCATGCTTACCATCCCCATTATATATCCGGTGGTCCTCGCCATGGGGTATGACCCCATCTGGTTCGGCGTTGTCATTGTCGTCATAGCCGAAATGGGCGTCATCACACCGCCGGTCGGCATCAACGCCTACGTCGTTGCCGGAGTTGCCCGGGATGTGCCGCTTCATCTCATCTTCAGAGGTGCACTTCACATGCTCTACGCGATGATCGCGCTGGCCGTTTTGTTGCTAGTTTTTCCGAAACTCGCCACCTTCCTGCCCCAGCTTATCAGATAAAAGATCAGCACCG